>CAYVRL010000020.1:0-13287 GCA_964454065.1 uncultured Planctomycetales bacterium
GGGGTAGAGGAGGGCTCCCGCCTTCAGGGCACAGGATCCATAGCCGAGCACGAGCCCCCCCAGCGCGGCGATCGTCCCGGCTTTGCCGAGGAAATCGCGACGTTCCTGGTCAGGCTCTCGAGGGGAGGGAGGGTCGATCCCGAGGGGGTCGGGCATGGCGGTGGTGGGACGCCGACGGGCGCCTTCCAAGTGTTCCGCTTCCCCGCCCTCCTGGCAAGGTCATTTTGCCTTTCCCGGCCGCACCGAAACCACCAAAGCACCTCGTGAAAGCGGAATCCACTCAGCCCGCCTCTATTGCTTCGAATCCTGCATTTCCTTGGCGGGCGGCGGCGAATCGTCCTCGTCGAAACCCACGTAGCCGAGTTCGCCGAGTTCCTTGGCCACCGAGGGGTCCATGGGGGCCTGGATCTTGGTGCCACGGAAACGGGCGTCGTCGTCTCGGGTCGCGGCGCGCCAGGCCTGAAAGCGCTCGATCAGGTCGTCAAGGGTCTTGCGGGCTTCCTTGGCCCGTTTCGGATCCTGGAGGAGATCGTGGTGTTCGTCCGGATCCGCCTGGAGATCGAAGAGCTTGACCCGGGCCTTGCCTCCTTCGGTCTGGCGCAAATGGACCTTCCACTGTTGATCGAAACGAAAGGCCAAGCGGTCGAGATGCTGGGAGATCCGCAGCCGTTGGCCGTCATAGCTCTTCTCCCCACGCAGGATCGGAAGCAGGCTCTCCCCCTGAACGCCCTCTGGAATCGGGCGGCCGAGGTAGTCCAAGAGGGTCGGCAGGACATCGATCAGCATCACCGGCTCCTTCACCCGCATGCCTCCGTACTGGGCGCGGGGGAAACGAATCATCAAAGGCACCTTGAGCTGTTCTTCCCACAGGCGATTGTGCCCCAGGTAAGCACGCTTGTCACCCAGACTCTCGCCGTGGTCACTCATGATCACGAGGACCGAGCGATCCAGGGTGCCGTCGGCACGCAAGCCGTCCAGAAAACCTCCCAACTCGGAATCCGCCATGGCGATCCCGCCGTCGTACATATTGTTCACGTAATTCAAGTCATCCACGGAGAGCTTGTCCGGCCCCTTGAAGGCCTTGTCGAAGACTTCGCGACCGCAGAACTTCCTCAGGTCCAGCGTCCCCTCGTACCAGGATCCGAACTGACTGCGCCAGGGCTCGGCGGGCCAGTAGGGGCAGTGGACATCGTAGGAATGGAGGAACAAGAAAAAGGGACGGGAGGCATCCCGCGCCTGCCACCAGCGCCGCACCTGAGGAAGGGTCGTGGCGAAGCCACGCCGGTAGGACTCCGTCAAGTTGTCGTCGCGATCCATGTAGAGATCGAAACCGTCTTCGAAACCGAGGCCCTTGGAAAGGAAGCCGCCCCCGGTGAAGGCTGCGGTTTCGTAGCCGGCCTCGCGGAAAAGACCCGCCATGGTGTAGGGGGAGTGCATGGGTTCGTACATGCTGTGACGGTGCCGATGCACGAATTGCCCGGTGAAGAGACTGCGATGCGAAGGGCCGGTGTTGCTGCTCTGGCTCACGCAGTCGTCGAAGACCACCGCCTCCTGGGCCAGCTTGTCCAGATAGGGGGAATTGACGGACCGCGCGCCATAGACCCCGAGACGGTCTTGGCGGGTCGTATCGATGCTGACCACGATCACCGGGGGCTGGCTGGACACGGTCGTTCCGGAGGCCGCGTCGTCCCCGTGTCCGCAGGAGAGGGTCAGCAGGGCCGACAGGGCCAGCAGCGAAAGGCGGTCGACGAGTCTCGTCATGCGCCCAGGATACCCCGGAGGGCCGCTATCCTGCTGGCATGAGTGACGCTTCCGAACCCCGCTCCGATCGCCCCCTGGTCCAGGACGTCGAGGCCGGCCGCTACGCCTGGTGCGCCTGCGGCCGCTCCGCCAAGCATCCCTTCTGCGACGGCAGCCACAAGGGCAGCGACGTCCGCCCGGTGATCGTCGATCTGGAGAAGGCCCGCAAGGTCGCCTGGTGCACCTGCGGCAAGACCGGCAACGCCCCTTACTGCGACGGCAGCCACAAGAGCTGATCCGGCATGGCCATCAAACAGCTCACTCGGGAGCAGGTCCGGGACTGGACTCCCGAGCAGAAGGACCGCTGGTGGCTCGAGAACGTCTACCGGGGCGACATGCCGCAGCTCACCCTACGCTCGGCCCTGACCGGTTTCGTCCTCGGCGTGATCCTGTCCCTCACCAATCTCTACGTGGGGGCCAAGACCGGTTGGACGCTCGGGGTGGGTATCACTTCGGTGATCCTCGCCTTCGGGGTCTTCCGTCTGCTGAGCCGGATGGGATTGACCCGCGACATCTCGCTCCTGGAGAACAACTGCTCCCAGTCGATCGCCACCGCCGCGGGCTATATGACCGCGCCCCTGATCTCCAGCCTCGCCGCCTACATGATGGTCACCGGCAAGATCATCCCCATGCACGAGGCCTATTTGTGGATGGTTGCCATTGCGCTGCTCGGAGTGCTCTTCGCCTTCCCGATGAAACGCCGCTTCATCAACATCGAGCAGCACCCCTTCCCCGAGGGACGAGCCGCCGGAATCGTGATGGATACCCTCCACCACGGAGAAGGCGCGCAAGGGGTCTTCCAGGCCAAGCTCCTGGCCGGCTGCGGCGGTTTCTCCGCGCTGCTCGCGTTGATGAAGTCCAGCGTCATCATGGGGAAAGTCAAGCTGGCGGCCTTGACCGTCCCCGAATACCTGGACGGCTGGCTCTATCACCTCGCCAAGCCCTCGATCAAAGGGGTGTCGCTGCAACAGCTCTCGGTGCGCCCCGACACCGACCTGGTGATGATGGCCGCGGGCGGTCTGATGGGTACCCGCACCGCCCTCTCCCTGATGGTCGGCGCGGTGATCAACTATCTGATCCTCGCCCCCATCATGATCGCGCGTGGCGACATCCTGCCCAAGATGGTGGATGGCTCGATCGCTCTCGACTCCTTCGGCGACCCGATCTACGGCTTCAAACAGATCACCTTCTGGGCCTTGTGGTGCGGGGTGGCGATGATGACCACGGCTTCCCTGCTGTCCTTCTTCGCCAAACCGAAGCTGATCCTCTCGGCCTTCTCCGGCCTCTTCAAAAAAGCGGGGTCCACGTCCGATTGCGTGGCCCACATCGAGCTGCCGATGAGGGTCTTCCTGATCGGGATTCCCCTGGTCGGGGCCCTGGTCGTGTATCTCGCCCACGCCTTCTTCGGAGTGGGTTACTGGATGGGAATCCTGGCCGTGCCGCTGGTCTTCGTCTTCTCCCTGATCGGCGCCAACTCCACCGCGTTGACCTCGATCACCCCCACCGGAGCGCTGGGAAAACTCACCCAGCTCACCTATGGAGTGATCGCGCCGGGGAACATCACGACCAATTTGATGACCGCGGGAATCACCGGGGAAGTGGCGAGCAACGCTTCCAACCTGATGATGGACATCAAACCGGGTTACATGTTGGGTGCCAAACCGCGACAGCAGGCGATCGGGCACGTGATCGGCATCTTCGCCGGGGCGCTGGCCGCGATCCCGGTCTTCTACATGATCTTCCTGAGCCACGGCCCGGCGCAGCTCCAGTCCGAGGAATTCGCGATGCCCGCGGCCACGGTCTGGAAGGCGGTGGCGGAGGCCCTGACCGAAGGGCTTTCCAACCTCCCCGTATCGGTACAGTGGGCCGCGGGTTGCGGTGCGCTGGCCGGTATCGTGCTCGAAATCGTGCGCCTGGTCACCAAGGGACGCTTCCCGCTGTCCCCGATCGGCATGGGGCTGGCTTTCGTGATCAGCTTCAACACCTGTCTGGCCATGTCCCTCGGCGCTTTCCTCTTCTGGCTGGCCGCTCGGGTCAAGAAGGACTGGGCCAACCCCGAGGATCCGACCACGGTCAAGAACCAGGAACCGATCTGCGCCGGGCTGATCGCCGGCGGCGCGTTGATGGGCATCGCGGTGATCCTGATCGAGCAGTCCCTGGGCGGCTGATCCGCGTGGCTCGCCCAGGGCGGCGGCTCAGGAGCGCGAAGCCGCCCAGAGGGAACCGTTGCGAAGCAAGGCGCGGAAGCGGGGGTCGGCCCAGACCGCGGCGGAGTGGCCGAGGGCGGTGTAGAAGACCCGTCCCTTCCCTTCCCGGCGGGTCCAGGCCAAGGCGAAGTCGCGATCCTTGCGATGGACCTCGGGCAGATCCAGCTCCACCGAGTCGGGATCGAGACGCAGCAGCACGTGGACCCGGTCGCGACTCCAATCGCGGAACTGGTAGATCTCGTCGGTGATCCGGAAAGAGGGATCCAGACCCGCGCAGGCCGGATGCTGCGGATCCTCGACCAGGACGCGGACCTCTTGATTCCACGGATGGCCGGCGAAGACTCCGCCGAGCATCGCTCCCCACGCGGGCCACTGATACCAGGTGTCGGCCGCGCAGTGCGCCGCGATCAGGCCGCCGCCCCCGCGTACGAAGTCGAGCAGCATGCGCCGTTGTTCGGCACTCCAAGGCAGCTCGCCGGTCGTGTAGAAGAAGATCGCGTCGAAACCCTCGAGAGTCGTGGGCGGCTCACGCTGGATCTGGACCTCCAGGGAGGGGTCGGCCTGGGCGAATTCCAACCAGGCGGTTTCCACCAGCGAGGGGCCGCCGTCCGGTGCGGGGCGAGCCACCCGATGTTCGTAACCGTGCGAGGCGACGTGGACCAGGATCCGCGCGGAGCGATGGGCGGCATCGACCCCACTCGCGAGCGCCGGATCCACCGTCACCTCGGAATCCGTTTCGATCGCGCGCTGGGCGAGAATGCCGAGGACGGTGGCGGGCAGGGCCGCCGCGCCCGAACAAGCGGGAGCGTGGCCTCCGGCGATGGCGTCCAGGAAATCCACCAACGCATAGTGAACTGGGGGATGGGGCAAACCGGCACCCGCCTCGAGCTTGCCCTGGGCCGCGAGCTTGGTGGCGTTGGCGAGCAGCACGATGCCCTCCTCCCCGAAGAACTGATCGCGATGCGCGTAGACCTCGAAGCCCAAGGTCGGCGCGTCGGACTCCTTGAACAGCCAGGCGTGCGTTCCGGCGAGGCGCACCGACCCATCGAGGCCGTGCAGGATCAGGTGCTCGCCCTGATAGGAACTGCCCAAGGTGGCATCGAAGGTGTAGAGCAGACCGTCCTCGAAGCGGTAGTCGAGGTGAACGGTGTCGGCGAGGCTACGGCCGTCGGGAAAGGCCCGTACCCCGCCCTGGCCGCGTACGGCGACGGGTTGGCGGCCCAGCAACCACATCGCGAGGTCGAGATGATGGACCGCGACCTCCCCGGGCAAGCCGTTGCTGCGCGCGGGATCCAGCTTCCAGTCCAGAGCGCGCTCGCGTTCCGGGGTCGGCGCCACCGCGCGCCAGGAAGTCTTGTGCTGCCACTGTCCGCGTAAGGAAAGCGTGTGTCCGGTGCCTCCCGAGAGGATGACCTCGCGCGCGCGCTGGTAGAGAGGATTGGCGCGCGCGGTGAAACCGGCGGCGAAGACCCGATCGGAGGAACTGGCGGCGCGGACCAGCGCCTGACTGTCGGGGATGGTGGTGGCGAGCGGAGCCTCGCAATACACGTGCAGACCCGCGGCGAGCGCGGTTTCGGCGAGGGCACGGTGCATGTCGGTACTGGTCGCGATCACCACCGCGTCGAGCTGGGAGGCAGCCTCCAGCATGTCCGCGAAGTCGGGGTGTCCGCTGGCCCCGGCAGCGCGGCGCAGACCGGCCTTGAGTCGTCCCGGATCGCGGTCGCAGACCGCCACCACCCGGGCGCCATCGATGGCCGCCAGTTCCTCGAGGATCCGTTTGCCCCGCGCGCCGCAGCCGACCACTCCCAAACGGACTTCGAGTTCCTCCGGGAGTTTCGGGTCGAGGGCGGCCAGATCGGCGGGAAGGAGGGCGATTCCGGCGAGGCCGCCGGCGGCGCCGAGCAGGAAGTCGCGTCGACCGAGGGTGTTCATGCGCAGGCTTTCCAGTACGTGGGGAATGCGGTCGGAAGGGGGTCGGGAGAGGCCAACAGGGCGGTGGACCAGGCGTCGGCGGCAGCCGCGGTGGATGCGGTCACCACCGCCAGTCCGGCGGTGGGGGTCGGTCGCTCGAGACGGGGATCGAGGATGTGGCCGAGAGGAGGACCATCGGGAGCGGCGACGATGCGCCCGCCGCGCCCGGAAACGGAGAGGGCTCGATCGCGCAAGGGCACGCCGACGAGGACTTCACCCTCGGCACCACGCACCGCGACGCGCCAGGCCCGCCCCTCGGGCGCGCCGCCGACGGCCAGGACGCTACTGGTGCCGCCATGGAGGAGCGCACTCTGGATCCCGGCCTCACGGAGGAGCGCGGCGGCGCGATCGAGGGCGGCCCCCTTGGCGATGCCGCCCAAATCCAGTTCCAGACCCGCGGCGAGGTAGCGCACCTCGCCACGGGCGGAATCCAGCTGAAGCGCCTCCAGGCCCACTCGCGCAGCAGCGGGAGCCGGGCCGGGATGGAAACCGAAGCGGCGCATCAGGGGAGCGATGCTGGGATCGAAGGCTCCGTCGCTGGCGGCGTGGATGCGCACGCATTCGCGGAGCAACGCGAAGGTGGTCGGCGGGACCCGCACGGGACGGCGCGCGGCCCGTTGGTTGAGACGGGAGAGCAGGGATCCGGGATCGAAGAGGTTCCACTCCCGCTCCGCGGCGAGGATCTCGGCGAGAGCTTCCTCGCCAGCGGCCCGCAACCGCCGCGGCTCCGCCCCCGCGAGGACCAGCTCGAAGCGGGTCCGCATCGCGGGGACGGATAGACGGAGGAGGGCCTCCCCCACCTCAGAGGGCGTGGACCTTCAGTTCCTTGGCATCGAAACCGAAGGCGCTGCCTTCCCACATGGAGCGAGTCGCGAGTTCCACCGCCACCATGACTCGAGCGGCGGTCTCGACGGTGCTCGCGGGCTGCTCGCGGGCCTTCACCGAATCCATCCAGTTCATCCGCAGGGCATCCTGATCGGCGATCTGAGCCCCCTTGATGGTCTGCGGCTCGTGGTCGTCGACGAAGAGACGCTCGGGCCGCAACTCGCAGTTGTTACCGCCCAGGTAGAGCGTGCCCTCATGGCCACGGATCAGGGTGTCGAGGCCGATCTCGTTGTCGGTGGAGCCGGCCACCACCATGGTGTGCTCCGACGGGAACTGCAGGGTGAGATTGACCTGGTCGTGGTTCTCCATGTCCTTGTCGATGTAGTGTCCGCCGATCGCTTCCACCCGCGAGGGCCAGTCCAGGTCCAGGGCGTAGAAGAGGGGGGTCATCACGTGCACCAACAGGTCGCCGATGATGCCCGTGGAGAAATCCTTGTAGCGCCGCCAGCGGTGGAAGACCTTGGTGTCGAAGGGACGCTCCTCGCCGGTCTTCGGATCGATCCGCAGCGGACCGAGCCAGGCCTCCCAGTCGAGCTCCTCACCGGGCTGCACCTTGGGGTCGATCACGTAGTAGTTCCACTCGCCGTCCTTGGAATTGCGGCAGTAGGAAGTCTGACTCCAGACCGGCTTGCCGATCTCACCGGCCTGGATCAGGCGGCGGGCGGCACCGTACTTGGCGAGCATCATCTTCTGGGTGCCGACCTGGAAGACCACGTCCTCGGTGTCGAGAACCAGGCGGCGCAGGGCCAGGGCATCGGCGAGACGCAGGGTCATCGGCTTCTCGAGGTAGACGTCCTTTCCGGCCTTCACCGCCGCAGTGGCGACGTTGGCGTGCTGGTGTTCGGGCACCGCGATCAGGACCGCGTCGATGTCCTCGCGGGCGAGGAGTTCCTGATGGTGGCGGTAAGCGTCCACCTGCACCCCTTCCTGTTTCTGGCGCGCGGCGGCCAGGGCGCCCTCCAGGTGCGGCTTGCAGACATCGGCCAAGGCCACCAGGTCGTAATCGGTCTTGGCCTTGGGGCGCAGGTTGCAGAAGGCATGGACGTGACCGGTTCCCATGCCTCCGGTACCGATCACTCCCATGCGAATGCGTTCGTTGGCACCCAGGATGCGCCGGTAGGTCGAAGCGGAGAGAGCGGGGGTGACAGCGGCGGCGGCGGTACCGGCGGCCGTCTTGCGAAGGAAGCTACGGCGGGTTTCACTCATGGTTTGGAAGTCGGGGTCGGGTTGGGGATCGGGCGCGCGGCGTGAGGGAGGAAGGATTCCAACGAGGGATCGAAGGGATCGACCTCGGCGCCGCACTCGGCGGAGCGGTAGGCAGCCATCAACAGGCGGAGAACCTCCAGACCGTCCTTCGCTCCGAGGGACGGGGTTCGGTCGGCGCGAAAGGCTTCCACCATGTGGCGGTTCTCGCCGACGTAGCCGTAGAGGGCGGGTTCGTCGGGGCTCAGGGGCATCAAGCCCTGCTCGGCATTCTGCTTCTCCACTAGATCCTCGCCCGCGGCGCCGACGACCGCCCGGGAGAAGAAGAGTTCGGTGCCGGAGCGGGACAGGTCGATGTCCAGAGCGTACTCGGGTCCCAGCAACTCGAAACGGTGGCGCAAACCGGCCCCGACGTAGCACCAGGAGCTGGTGGTCTCGGAGAGTAGCTCCCGGCCCTCGGCGGCGCAGCGCCAGCGGATGGTGGCGCGGGCGAAGTCCTCCGCCGGGTGCCGCTCCCAGTCCACCGCGGGGCCGAAACGTTCGCGCAGGAGCGCCGCGTAACGGGGTTGGGACCATTTCAGGCACGCGCACGTGGCGTTGACCGCCACCGGAACCAGGCTGGCGCGGGGAGCCCCGGGTTCGGTCAGGAGCCAGCGCGCGGCCTCGACGCTGTGGCACATCATGTCGAGCAACACCCCGCCGCCGGCGATCTCGGGCTGCCAGAACCAGGCGGAATGGGGACCGGCGTGTTCCTCCGCGGCTCGCGCCAGATAGGGCCGACCAGCGCAAGCCGCGCCCCGCCGCCACAGGACCTCCTTGGCGCGCAGGAGGGGCGGCGCCCAGAGCATGTCCTCGAGGTATCCGCAGGGCACTCCCAGCTCGGCGAGCATACGGACCAGGGCGCGCCCTTCGGCGAGGTTGCGGGCCAAGGGTTTCTCGATCGCGATCCCGCGCAGAGGGGTGGCGCGGCGCGTGGCGCCGGCCAGGACCGCTTCCATCACCGACAGGCGGGTGTCGTTGCGAGCGCAGATCCACAGCGCATCGACTTCGGAGGCGGCGGTGAGCGCTTCGACGCTCTCGTAGGCGCGGGCGGCGGGACCGACCCCGAGTTCGCGGGCCAAGGCGGCGGCCCCTTCGGCGGATTCCCGCGTGCGGCTGGCCACCCCCGTGACCACGCAATCGCGCACCTGGAGCAGCGAACGGATGTGGAAGCGGGAGATGAAGCCGCCCCCCACGAAAGCGATGCGCAGCGGGGTCTGGCTCATCGGCCGCGCTCCTGGTCCAAGACGACGATCCGCGCACGACCCGAACCCGGGTAGAGAACCAACAGCAGCAGCAGGCAGGCCAGCGCCGCCCACATCGGGTAGCTGAAGAGCAGACGGTAGTCGATGGCCCCGTCGTGGCGGGCCCAATCCGCGGCCCCGGTGGCGAGCTTGGAGCCGACGATGATCCCGACCCCGACGATCACCAGGTTGAAGAGCGACTGGGCACTGGCGCGGACGTCCTCCGAGGTCTCTTCGTCCACGATCATGAAGGCCACGAAGATGAAGCAGCCGAAACAGAGGCCGTGGAGCGCGATCCCGGCCACCACCACGGCGATGTCCCAGCCCCGCGGCAGCGCGGGGCCATAGGCGAAGGCCGCCATGCGCAAGCCGTAGGCGAGGAGTCCCACTCCCAGCAAGGTCTTGCGCGAGAGTCGTTTGGCGACCAGGGGAATCGCCGACAGCACCACGACCTCGGACATCTGCCCGATCGTCATCAAACCGCCGCCGCCGACCCCGAAGAGGCGGTTGATGAAGTCCGCGGCGCTGGCCTGGAAATGCCCCAGGAAGTCCGCGGTGTGGACGAAGTAGAACTGATGGATGCAGGAGACCGGCACCGCGAGCAGGAACAGGGTCCGCAAGGGCTGGTAGCGGATCTCACCCAGGGCCTCGGCGGCGGCGCTGGCCTTCTTACCGGGAGAAGGCGGGGTGTGGGGCAGGGTGAAACAGAAGAGACCCATCGCGATGCCGAGCAGGCCCGACAGACGAAAGGCGTCCGCCATGCCCGCGTACCGCGCGGCGGCGGTCGCCGCGGCATCGGCTCCCGCCGGGGTGTAGCGGTGCAGCAGCCATTGGCCGATCGCGATGCCGGCGCAGATCCAGCCCACCGTGCCCCAGACCCGGACCTTGCCGAAGTCCCGATCGCGGTCGGGCAGGTGGTGGAAGGCCAGGGAGTTGGTCAGCGATAGCGTGGGGGCATAGACCAGCGAATAGACCAGCGAGAAGAGCAGGAAACCGGTGTAGTGGTCGATGGTCGCGAGCTGCCAGACCAGGATTCCGCCAACGATGTGGCTCAAACCCAGGAACTTCTCGGTGGCGAACCAGCGGTCGGCGATCTGCCCGGCGATGAAAGGGGCGACGATGGCTCCCACCGCCCCCACCGCGAACATGTTGCCGATCTGCCCGGCCTCCATGTGGCGGTGGTTGAAGAGGAAGGGCCACAACAGTGGCAACCAGGCTCCCCAGATCGCGTACTGGAGGAACATCATGGCCGAGAGCTGCGTGGCCAGACCCCGACCGAGAGGGGGAGCGGAGGCCGAAGCGTTCATTCGTCCAAGGGCAGAACGCGGATGTCGCGGAAGCGCACCGGGGAGCCGTCGTCGTGATTCTGGATCCCGACGTAGCCCTCACGCGAACGCTCCCCGTCGAACTCGTTGACCAACTGGCCGTTGACCCGCACCGTGTAGTGCTGCCCGATCACCGTGATGTCGTAGTCGTTCCACTCGCCGACGGGGCGGGTCGGCACCGCAGTGGGCCCCTGGAAGGAATAGATGGAAGCGGTCTGGTGTTCGTCCGGCGCGGTGTCGCAGATCTGGATTTCGTAGCCCTGATTGACCGCGATCCAGGGATCGTCGCCGGGATCGGGGAAGCGCACGAAGACTCCGGAGTTGTTGGCCGGGTCCTCGACCTTCCATTGCAAGTGGAGCGTGAAATCGCGGAAGGGTCGACGCGCATACCACAGGAGCCCCATGCCACCGGTGGCCTTCAGGGCGCCGTCCTCGACCACGAAACGACCCGGCCCGGCCATTTTCCAACCCTCCAGGGAACCACCGTCCCAGAGGGACTGCCAGGGGGACGAGGGGGCGGGCGCCTGACAGCCCGCGAACAGCAGGACGCCGAGGATGAGGGAGGGAGCGAGTCGAGCCATGGCATGCGACGGGTGCGGGAGCATGATAGCCCCGGCAAAAAACTACGGGGACGCTATCTTTCGCGCCATGGCACTGTTCCAGAGAGCCCCCGCGACCCAGGCCGAGGCCGACAAGTGGAAGCCGCTCGACATCCCCCCCGGGGAGGTCCTCGACATGGACGAGGACGAGTGGTACGAGAAGATCTACCGCGGGGAACAGGCCCCTCAGTTGACCCTTCGCGCGGTCCTCATGGGATCGGTCCTGGGCTTCGGACTCGCCTTCACCAACCTCTACGTGGGCCTGAAGACCGGATGGGCCCTCGGAGTCGCGATCACCGCCGCCATCATCGCCTACACCTTCTGGAGCATCTTCCTGAAGATCGGGCTGGCGCGGACTCCGATGACCATCCTCGAGACCAACTGCATGCAGTCGACCGCTTCCTCGGCGGGCTATGCGACCGGCGGCACGATGGTCTCGGCGATCGCGGCTCTCTTGATGATCGAAGGCCACCACCTGCCGATCTGGGTGCTCCTGGCCTGGACCTTGTTCCTCGGCGCGCTCGGCACGGTGATGGCGATTCCGATGAAGCGGAACATGATCAATCAGGAGCGCCTGAAGTTCCCCACCGGCACGGCGGCGGCGGTCACCCTCCAGTCCCTCTATTCGGAAGGGAAGGAAGCGGTCCGCAAGGCCATCGCGATGTTCGTCGCGGCCGGTATCGGGGCGATCTTCCCCCTCATCATCGACATGAACGTATACAGCAAGGCCTTCGCGGAAACCCGGGCGGGGGCGTTGCAGCACGTCCGCTCCCTCTTCCCCTCGGTTTCCAAGATCTTCGACTGGCTGCCGACGATCGGAAGCAACAAGGACGGCAAGGCCCTCCTGCCTTCGAATTGGCTGATGGTTTTCGACAACAACCCGGTGATGATCGCGGCGGGTGCCCTGGTCGGATTGCGCATCACCATCTACATGACCTTGAGCGCCTTGGCACTGATCTATTGGTTGGGCCCGACGGCTCTCAATGATCTCTGGCAGCGACCGGACGGCGTCTGGGTGGCGGCCACGGATGGCCCGGGCTCGGCCTGGAAGACCATCGGGATCTGGAGCGGAGTACCGATCATGGTCTCATCCGGTCTCCTGGCTTTCGCGATGCAATGGAAGACCATCGTGCGCGCGGTTTCGAGTTTCGGCAGCAACCTCCACCCCCGGGAAGCGGCCCTGGAAGAGCAGGTCAGACGAACCGAGGTTCCCAATAGCTGGTTCCTCTGGGGCACGCTCATCTCCGGCGCCTGCGTGGTGACGCTCTGCAAGATCTCCTTCGGTATCCCGATCCTCTACGGGGTGATCGCGGTGGCCTTGACCTTCTTCCTGGCCCTCGTGGCTTGCCGAGCGACCGGAGAATCGGACATCACTCCGGTCGGGGCGATGGGCAAGATCATGCAGCTCACTTTCGGGGTGTTGATGCCCCAATCGGTCTCCGCCAATTTGATGACCGCCTCGGTGACCGCGAGTTCCGCGGGCTCCTCGGCCGACCTGCTGACCGACCTGAAGTCCGGATACTTGCTGGGCGCCAATCCGCGGCGCCAATTCATGGCCCAGTTCCTGGGGATCTTCTCCGGCACTCTGGCGACGGTGATCGGCTTCCGGATCCTGGTGCCGGATGCTCAGGCCCTGCTCGGGGTCGGTGATGCCGCGCCGAAGTTCCCGGCTCCCGCGGCTCAGGCCTGGAAGGCGGTCGCCGATCTGTTCAAGAACGGCCTCCAGAACATGCACCCGATGGACATCCAGGCCATCTGGTGGGGCCTCGCCGCGGGCGTGGTCTTCCAGCTCCTGGAGACCTTCCTTCCCAAGTACCGGAAGTGGCTGCCCTCCGCGACCGGGATCGGCCTGGGTCTGATCCTCCCCTTCCAGTACCCCCTGTCGATGTTGATCGGCGCCATCGCGGCCGCGGTCTGGACCAAGACCAGCGCCAAGAGTTCCGAGAAATACCTGGTGCCGGTCGCGGCGGGCCTGATCGCTGGCGTTTCCATCGTGGGCGTCATCGTTGCGATC
>CAYVRL010000021.1:0-4442 GCA_964454065.1 uncultured Planctomycetales bacterium
GAATGCTTTCGGGCCAGTGGGCGACCCCTTTCCTCCTGGCAGGAGCAGTGGGGGAAGGCGGGTCCGTGGCGGGAGCGGGCGGTGGCCCTGAGCTGGCCGCGCGCCGAACTCCACGCGCGCATCGAAGCCCGCTTCGACGCGATGTTGGCCGCCGGTTTCCTCGCCGAGGTGGAGCGCTTGCGTGCCGCCCCCGGCTTCGGTCGTTCGGCCGCCCAGGCGCTGGGCTATCGGCAGCTCCTGGACCATCTGGAGGGCCGTTGCAGTCTCGCCGAGGCGCGCATGCGGGCGATCGCCCTGACCCGCCGCCTGGTGCGCCGCCAGCTCACCTGGTTGCGCTCCTTCCCCGCGCTGCGCTGGGTGGAGCGGCGGGTCGGGGAGAACGCGGAGGAGGTGGCGGAGCGCGTGGGCTCCTTGCTGGAGGAGGCGGTCGGGTGAGTACGGGGCGGTGGCGGGATCATCCGGGTTGGGTGCTGGGCCTGGCGAGCACGCTGGCCGCCTTCCTGCTCTTCGCGCGCAGCGGGCTGGTCGGCGACGACACGAGTTTCCTGCTCCGTTACGTTCCCACCGTACACGGCTGGGAGGAGAGCTGGCGTTTGCCTCCCGCCTTTCGGGACTGGTTCGGTCCCTTGCACCGGCCCCTTTCCATTCTGAGTTGGAAGTTCGACCTGTGGCTGTGGGGCGACCGTTGGTGGGGCCATCATCTGATGCAGGCCCTGTTCTACGGTGCCGGAGTGGGGGCCTTCGCCGCCTTCTGCGCGGTGTGGTTCCGGCTCCTCGGGCCGCATGCCTCGTCGGCCCGGCGCCGCCGCGCGGTGTGGCTCGCGACCGCCCTCTACGCATTGCATCCGGTGCACGTGGAGTGCGCCGCCTGGCTCGCCACCCGCCACGACGTGCTCTACGGGGCCCTGATGCTCGCCGCCCTGGCCCTGGCCGGTCACGCCCTGGAGAGCCATGAGCGGCGCCGACTCTGGTTGCGGGGAATGGGAGCCGCGTTGTTGCTGGGGCTCGCGGTGCAGGCCAAGGAGAGCGCCTATGCGGGCTTTCCGATCCTGGCGTTCCTGCTCCTTTTGGCACTCTGGCGCGCCAGCCGGGGGAGGACTCCCCTTCCGCGGGGGCGGGAGGTCCTCGCGGCGCTGCTCCTCCCCGCCTTCCTGGTCGGTCTCGCCAGTCTGTACTTCCGTTCCGTCTCCGGCCTGGAGGCCGCCCCGGCCTGGCATCCCGAGGCGCTGGCCCGCTGGGCCGGGGCGCTGGGCTGGGCGCTGCGTCAGAGTCTGCTTCCGGAAGTCCCGCGGCTCTTCTACTTGCCGCCCCCGCCCGCCTGGTGGATCGGGCCCGCCCTGCCGATCTTGCTCGTCTGGGGGGTGCTCGGTTTGCGGCGCGCCCCGCGCAATCTGCTCCCTCTCGCCGGTCTGGGGTTCGCGCTGCTCAGCCTGGCGCCGACCTGGATGGTTGCCTGGCAAGCCTTGATGACCACCACCGTCGCCGACCGCTATCTGTTGCTGCCGGTTGGCGGTTCGTTGATGGCCCTTGCGATGCCGCTCTGCGAGCCACGGCCGCTGGCCCGTGCCCTCACCAGCGCCGCCCTGCTCGGATGCCTGGTGGTGGGCGGCATCCATGCCTGGGAGTGGGCGGGGCCGCCGCGCCGCTTGGGCCTGGCCACCGCCCGCCGTGCGCCGGAGAGCCTCGCCGCCCGGACCCTCGGCGTCTCCCGCTGCCTACGCCACGACGATTTGGCCGGCGCCGAGGAGATCTACGCGCTCCAGCCTCCGCCCCGGGAGCGACCGGGGCAGGAAGGGAAACGGGCGGCCCTGCGCGCCCTGCTCTTCTCGCACGAGGGGCGTTTCCCCGAAGCGGTGGCCGAACAGCGGCACGCGGTGGAGGCCCGCCCCCGCAATCCCTCCCGCTGGCACGACCTCGGCGCCTTGTTGTGGAGCGAGTTCCAGTCCCTGGCTGCCAGCAACGCGGCACACCAGGCTCCCAAACGCCTGTTGCTCGAGGCCGAGGATGCTTTCCGGGAAGCCTTGCGTCTGGATCCGCGCAACTTCCGTTCCGCCTGGTTGCTGGGTAACGTCGAAGCCAGTCTGGGAAGGATGGAGGAGGCTCGGAAGGCTTTCGAGCGCGCCACCGCGAGCGGTCCCGGCAGTCGCGAAGCCGAGCTGGCGAAGCGAGCCCTGGCGCGACTGCGTGCCGAGGGACACTAGGTCCCTCGTTCCGCCCGGAGCGGGGGACGGGACGAGGAAATCATTCCCCGAGATAGGGGCCGAGGACCTGAAGGGGTGTTTCCCCGATCCAGTGGAGGGGGGGAGGTTCGAGAGGAGGAGTCGAACCGGAGGGGGCGCTCAGGAGCAGGGAATAGCGGGCGAAGGGGCCTGCACTTCGGGGACGAAGGACTTCCCCAACCTGCCATTCCGGACCTTGGACGCGGGCCAACGGGACCTCCCCCTTGCCGACGAACAGGGTGGTCGGCGGAAAGGGCAACACGGGCGCGGATCCTTTTCCTCCTTCCGGCCGCCACTTGAAAGTCCACACCCGGAAGCCCTCCTCGTCAAGGGCCGAATCATGCTCCAATCCACGCCATCTCCTGGATAGGTGGACATCGCCCGTGGACTGATCCCCATCGTTCCCGACGGTCAGAAGGAAAGTGAAAGCTTCAGGAGGGTCGGTAGGACGGACCCTCGACTCCCAGCCGATCGCTTCGAGATCGGCGTGGAAACGGTCCTCTCCACGATAATCCAGGCTCAACTCGTGGACGCAGCCACCACGAGGGCCGTCGATGCGAAAAGGAGCGATTCGCCTGGCGGAAGGCGATGTCGATGGAGAAGGACCGGTCCTCCACAGGAACAGTCGTGATTCGCAAGCCCGATGCGGACCGCTACGTCCCCATGGTTGCTGAGGGTGAGAAGCAAATGCGCTGGATCACCGATGAACCAGTGCCCACCCGCGTCTTCCAGTTCCCCATGGATGGTCACATCGTAGCGAGGGCATCGGACCTCCTGGACGACGGGAACACCGACTCCCGCATCCTGAAGAGCCAGGAGCAAGAGGAGCGATGCGGAAAGCGACATCATCGGGATCCTCCTGGGCGGGAGTGGGTGGAGGAGAGGAGATCGCCATGGAAGATACCGGTTCTCGAATCCTTCGGATCGCGGCGATCGAGCATGCTCTTTCCGTCCAGGAAATCCATGATCCATTCCTCATCGAAAGGAGGAGCGGGTACCACTTGATATTGCTCGACGAGCAGGGTTTTCCGGACATCCTCTCCAGGGTAATTCACTTCCATCCGACGACACTGAGCGACGAAGCCTTCTCCGATGCCGTCGTCCTGACTGCGCGAGAACATTCTTCCGTTTGGATCGAAGAATTTGCTGATGAAGCGAAAATTTCCCGCCTTTCCATTCTCGTCGATGGTCAGGGCTTTCAGTTCCACGAAGATCGACCCCCCGATCTCCTGATAGCCGGGGGGTTCCATCAGGTAAAGGGGCGGGTCCGGAGGGCGTCCTGGTTCCTCTTTCCAGACGACCTGAAGGGATCCCTCCTCGGGATCGAAAGAGTAATCCCGGGAAGTCGTCACGATCCACTGCACGAATTCCAAATTCTTGCGAATCGTTTGGCCACTCTCCAGGTTGGGATCGTAATATCGATCGTGGTTCCAGAAGTCGATCTGGATTTCAGGAAGGTCGGGAGGGTTCGAGGAGGAATAGTCCAGGTAAGCGTGGGATTCCCGGAGATACCCGCTAATCTTGAATGGGTGATCTTCCGTGGGCCTTTGTTCGAGGATCCAACACCTTTCCTGGTTTTGATCCACCCAGATGGTGCTCAAGTGGAGATTCTCGCCCGCAAAACCCTTGAGAGCTCCGGAAGCCTCGATCCACCGTTTCGCGTCCTTGCCGTAGGATCTTTGAATGATCCCGTTGACGTATCGGTCCGCCACAGCAGGATCATGATCGACGTTCATGGTCCCGAAGGTGGAGGTCAGCAAATATTTCTCCGGCGGACTCTGTTCGGCGAGACGCTCCTTGGCCATGCACTGCTCGACGAAGTCGCGAGCGGATCCCTGGAAGCGGTGATGGGGGACCTTCGCGGGGTGGGCGGGGAAAGCTCGAACGGATCCCTGTGCCCAGCCCCCTGGACAAAGGAGAGGAAGCAAGAGCAGGGGAAGCGCTTTCACACTTCTATCCTCCACAGGTTTCTGCGGTAATATATGGACCGTCTCCGGGAAGTTTCTTGAAAGTGCAGACATAACGATAGAGAGATCTTTCTTGCGTGACAGACAGAAAAAAACCGAAACCGCCAAGCAGTACCTCAGCTCCAGTTGATACGGAAACTGATCCGCACTCCTCTCTTTCTCTTTTCATTAGTTTCCACTTTTCTGGTTGGACATTAACGGTATGACCAGCTGCGAATTGGCATGCCGAGAAGATATTCCAGGTCCATTTGCAATA
>CAYVRL010000021.1:4542-12932 GCA_964454065.1 uncultured Planctomycetales bacterium
TATGACCAGCTGCGAATTGGCATGCCGAGAAGATATTCCAGGTCCATTTGCAATAAGCAGGGTCAATGAATGTTTGCTCTTCCGGATCCCCTCCATTCAAGCAGTCCGAAGGTTGAGGATTGGACTGGCAAGGTCCCATTCTAACTTGCGGAGTTCCCCTATTCGGATCTCCACTTGGAGACGATGCCCTCGGTGGGACACAGAATCTATTGTATCCGGTATGTGAATGTTCCCCTGGGACAATGGTTTCCCCTCTCGTTTGCGCCGGGTTGACCGCGATGGTTTGCCGATGGATGTGGGCCTCTTGCGAGACGAAGCTTTGGTCCGGGTAGGAATCGGAGGTGGCGAGGATGGTGACCGTACCCACTTCCACGGGGGTCACGGTCACATCGGCGGCATACTGGCCGGCAGGAAGGACGATCGTCGCCGGGAGATCCAGGATCCGTTGTGCCGAGGGCGACAAGGAGAAGACCCGGTCCGTATTCCAAGGTTCCTTCGCCATGATGAACATCGTGGACGGCTGACCTCGGACCATGGCTCGGTTCTCCGGGAAGAGCAGGGAGATCTCCGGAGCATAGGCGGTGAAATCGATCGTTTTCGAGCCATCCGGAGCCGCGGGGGGGAACAAGGAGGAGAAGAGCATTTGCGAGGGCATCCCCCAGTAGACGATGAGCTCGTTCTCTCCCACCCAGGCCTGTCCCCAGCTATCGGACCTGGTGAAGGCGCCATAGGGGAGAACGACCTGGGCGGTTCCGTTCCCCGTGACCGGATCGAAGGAGAGGATGTCGGGGTGGATGGTGGTCGTGTCCCCACCGAACACCCATTTGAATTCTTCTTGCTGGTATTCCGAGGCAAGCACCTTCTTCAGTCTCAGGGAATAGGCCGCTTCATAGGAAGGTTCGGAATACCGACCCGTTCCCGCGTCCCGGATTGGAGAATGGAAGGAGAAGGTCACGAAGAAGGCCCCCACCGCGGTCAAGGGGATGCCTTGCGGATCCGTCAGATCGTAGGTGGTCCCCGACTCCGTACGGAAGGAGTCCTGTCCATGCAGGGGTCGCAAGGGGACGAGTACGAGGAAGACGAAGAGGAGAAGGGCGTTTCGATTCATGAGGAATGGACTTCCGTTTCGGATGATCAGCCGGGGACCATCCCTGGACTCCTTCTTTATATCCCCCCCCCCGTGTCCATGAGCGGGAGAGAGAATTATGGCAAGGATCCTCGGCCGCCCGATCGCCGGGCAGCCCGGTCCTCCAGGGCCAGAACGGATGCGGTTGGGCGCGACTGCGTGGCGAGGGACACTAGGTCCCCCGTTCCGCTCGCGCGTTCTCTTCCCGGTGGGCGCGGTGGAGCAGGCGCAGGAATTCGGCCCGCTCCAGCGCGCCGAGGAAATGACCGTCCCCGTCCACCACCGCGAGGAGATTCCCACGATGGCCTTGGAAGGCGTCGCCGAGCGCATCCAGGCCCCAGTCGGCGGCCACCGAGCCCTCCTGGGCATCCACGGTCACGAGGTCGGCGGCGATCACCAGGCCGGCGGCGGCGGGGTCGTAAGCGAGATCGTCCAGTTCCCGCAGGCGCAGGAGACCGATCAGGCGACCCTCGCCGTCCACCACCGGAAACTGATTGAACGGCACCGCGTTCGCGTAGTGGAGGATCTCGTCCATCCGTGCGCGCGCGGGGAGGGGGCGGATTCCCGTGCGCATGATCTGCTCCGCGCGCAGCCCTCGGAGTTCCGCGCTCTCGGCCCGTCGGGGACCGCGCAGGGTGCGCAGGAGCAGGGCGCGGAGCGACTCGTGCTCCCGTTCCTCCACCCCGTGGACCAGCAGACTGCCGAGCCGTACTTCGCCCGCCGCGACCACCAGGCGTTTGACCAGCAACGGCCCCAGGAGTTCGAAGACCACCACCGCGCCGAGCACGATGTTCAGCAACTGGTCGCCGAGCGCGGGGTCGTACTCGCGGGCGACCTGGGCCAGCGCGATCGCCGCCCCGGCCTGGCACAGCAGCCCGCTTCCGAGCAGGGCCGAGGGTGCGGGATTCCCGGGCCGATGGCGGCCCATGCCCAGGCGCGCACCGACCACCTTGCCCACGCTGCGGGCCAGGACGTAGGCGCCGACCGCAGGCAGGTTGGCGGCCAGCAAGTGGAAATCGATGTGCAGTCCGCTCAGCACGAAGAAAGCCACGAAAGCGGGCTGGGCGTAGACCTCCATCGAAGCGGTGATCGGAGCGAAGAAGCGCGAGCGATTGACGACGACCGCGCCGGTGACCAGGAAGGTCAACATGTGCGGGACCCCGGTCGCGCGGCACGAACCGATGGTCAGCGCCAGCACCGTGAGCAGCGGCAGCGAGTAGCTTCCATGACCGAAACGATCCTGCAGGAGGATCAACACGTGGCCCGCGAGCAGACCGAAGAGCAGCGACCCGCCGACGTCCCAGGCGATCGGTCCCGCGTCCGCGCCGCCTTGGCCGGAGAAGGCGAGCAGGACCAGCAGCACGACCTCGAAGAAGAGGACCGACCAGAGGTTGGAGAGCGCGGTGGCCAGCTTGAGGGCGGTGGAGGTCGGCCCCTCCGCGTGATATTCCTCGAGGACCAGCAAGGTGGTGGCGGGGGCGACCGCGACCGCCATCACGCCGAGCAGCAAGGCCCCCTGGACCCCTCCGAGCAGGGGCCAGGTGCAGCCGAGGACGAGCAGGAAGGAGAGCAGCCCTTCGCTCGTGGAAATCCGCAGGACCCGGCCCAGATGGGGACGGATGTCGCGGAAGTGGAACTGCCCGCCCAGCACGAAGAGGACCAGGGCCATCGCCAGATCGTTGACCGGGCCGGCCAGGCCCTCCAGATGAGCGTGAGGAAGCAGATCCAGGGCCTGCGGTCCGATCAGGATGCCGGCGGCCAGGTAACCGGTCAGGGTGGGGAGACGCAGCCTGCGAGCCAGGGCGCCGCCGGCCGCGCCGCCGGCCAGGATCAGGCCCGCGGTGAGGAGGATGCCGCCTTCCATCTCAGTGGGCGCTGGCCCAGTCGGGGCCGTCTCCGATGTCCACCACGAGCGGCACCGAGAGATCGGCCACGCCTTCCATTTCCGCACGCGCCAGCTCCTTCAGGGCCGGAAGTTCCTCCGCCGGGCATTCGAAGAGGAGTTCATCGTGGACTTGCAGCAGCATGCGGGCGGCCAGGCCCTCCTCTCGGATCCGTTGGTCCACCCGGATCATCGCCAGCTTGATGAGATCGGCCGCGGATCCCTGCACCGGAGTGTTGACGGCCGCGTTCTCGGCGCTCGCCCGGACCCGGGCGTCGTCGCTGGCCAGTTCGGGCAGGGGTCGGATCCGACCGAGGATGGTGCGCACCTCACCGTTCTCCCGCGCGTTCTCCAGGGTGCGGTCCAGCCACGCGCGGACCCCGGGCAGCGCCTCGAAGTAGGCGTCGATGAAGTCGCGGGCCTCGGCGAAGGGAATCTTCAGTTCCCGCGCCAGCCGCTGGGGCCCCATGCCGTAGAGGATGCCGAAGTTGATGGTCTTGGCGCGGGCGCGCATCCCCGGATCCACCTCCTCGGGCGCGACTCCGAAGATCAGCGCTGCGGTGCGGGCGTGGACGTCGGCGCCATCCCGGAAGGCGGCGGCGAGGGCCGGATCGCCCGCGAAGTGGGCCACGATGCGGAGTTCGATCTGCGAGTAGTCCGCCGAGACGATGCTCCAGCCCTCCTCGCCGGGCACGAAGGCGCGCCGGATCTCGCGCCCGAGTTCGCTTCGGACCGGAATGTTCTGGAGGTTCGGATCGCTGCTCGAGAGGCGGCCGGTACTCGCCACCGCCTGGTGGAAGGAGGTGTGGATGCGCCCGGTCTCGGGGTGGATGCAAGTCGGCAACGCTTGCAGATAGGTGCTGCGCAGTTTGTTGAGGTGACGGTATTCGAGCAACGCATCCACGATCTCGACGCCGCGGAAGGCCTCGAGGGCGGCGGCGTTGGTGCTGTAGCCGCTCTTGGTGCGCCGCAGCCGCTTGACCCCGCTTCCTTCCTGGATGCGCAGTTTCTCGAAGAGCACCGCGGCGAGCTGCTTGGGAGAGTTGAGGTTGAAGGCTTCTCCGGCGAGGGCGTGGACCCGCGCCACCCGTTCCGCCTCGCGTTCCGCCAGGCTTCGGTCGAGGGTGCGCAGGCGTTCGGGGTCGACCCGGATCCCGGTCCGCTCCATGCGCAGGAGGACGCCGACGAGTGGCATCTCCACCTCGCGGAACAGGTTCTCCAGTTCCTTGGCGCGCAGTTCGGCGGCGAGCGGGGCGCGCAGGCGCCAGGTGGCCTCGGCGTCCTCGCAGGCGTAGGGAGCCACGGTCGCGATCGGCAGACGATCCATCGTGGTCTGCTCCTTGCCCTTGCCGATCAGCGCCTCGGTGGGGATCTTGCGCAGCCCCAGGTAGCGCAGCGCCAGCGCGTCGAGATTGTGGGGGGAGAGCGGCTCGACCAGGAAGTGGGCGAGCATGGTGTCGAAATCCCAGCCGCGCACCGGGGCGCCGTGGCGAGCCAGGACGTGGGCGTCGTACTTCAGGTTCTGGCCGGTCTTCGGAATCGCCGGGTCGGCCAGCACCGGGGCCAGGAAGGGCAAGGGCTCCTCGCCCGCGGGGCCGCGCAAGGGGGGATCCTGGAGGTAAGGGAGATACCAGGCCTCCCCCTCCCGCCAGCAGAAGGAGATGCCGACCAGGCGGGCCCGCATCGGATCCAGGCCGGTGGTCTCGGTGTCCAGCGCGAAGCCGCCGCTGCCCTCCAGCCCCGCACGCAGGGCCTCCAGTTCCTCCCAGGAATCCACCAGGTGGTCCTCCCGCCTCGCCGCGGAGTCCTCGGCGCTGGGCGGGGCGGCGCCGAGCAGGCGTTCCCGCAGCGAGTCGAAGCCGTGTCGGGCGCAGAAGGCCTCCAGGCCGGCGGGATCCCGGGGAGCGGGGGTCAGGTCCTCCAAGGGGCCGAGTTCCAGATCGTCCCGAAGGCGCACCAGGCGCAGGGCCAGGCGGGCGTCCTCGGCGTGGGCCTCCAGGTTCTCGCGCAATTTGCCCCGTTCCTCCAGAGGGCCGCGGGTCAGCACCGATTCCAGGTCACCGTAGCGCTGGAGGAGGGCGGTGGCCTTCTTGGGACCGACCCCCGGAACGCCGCGCACGTTGTCGCTGGAGTCGCCGACCAGCGCCTGCCAGTCGGCCATGCGCGCCGGGGGAACCCCATACTTGGCCTCGATCTCCGCGGGACCCAGTTCGGGCTGGGCCTCGCCGCGCTTGGGTGGCGGCACCATGTGCACCCGTTCGTCCACGAGCTGGGCGAAGTCCTTGTCCCCGGCGCAGAGTCGGACCCGCATCCCGCGTTCGCGGCCGAGGCGTGCCAAGGAGGCGAGGATGTCGTCGGCCTCGAAGCCCGGGCGATCGAGCTGGGCCAGGCCGAGCAGCTTCGCGGCCTCCCGCATCCACGGCAACTGCTGGGCGAGGTCCTCGTCCATGCGCTCGCGAGTGGCCTTGTAATCCGGAGAGAGCTGGTGGCGGAAGGTGGGTTCGGGACGATCCCAGGCGATCGCCACCCGATCGGCGGGGTGATCCTCCAGGACCTTCAGCAGCGAAGTGAGGAAACCGTAGAGGGCGCCGGAGGGCCGCCCCTCCGGATCGGTGAGTCCACGGACCGCGAAGAAGGCGCGGAAGGCCAGCGCGGTGCCGTCCACCGCCAGCAGGGTCGGGGGGGGGGGCGGATCCTCTCCCATCACAGGTAGCGTAGGGCCACGAAGCCGCCCACGAGGACCACGGTGAAGCCGAGCGCCACCCAGTCGAACCAGCGCTCCATCCAGGCGGTGATCGGGGCCCCGAAGTGGCGCAGGAGCAGACCCTCGGCGAAGAAGCGGGCCCCGCGGCCGAGCAGCGCGGCGCCGACGAAGGGGGCGAAGGGGAGGGCCAGCGCGCCGCTGGCGATGGTGAAGACCTTGAAGGGGATCGGGGTGAGGGCCGCGAGCAGGAGCGCGTACACCCCGTTCTCGTCGTACCAGATCTCGATCCGGGCCCAGACCGCGCGTTCCGGGTCGTAGAGGTCCAGCAGCCAGCGGCCCAGGGAATCCATCAGCACCGCGCCGATGAAGTAACCGAGCAGCGCGCCCGCCACCGAGGCCAGGGTGGTGACCAGGGCGTAGCGCAGGGCCCGGTGCGGCTTGCCGGCCCCCATCGCCATCAACAGAGGATCGGGAGGCAGCGGGAAGAAGGAAGCTTCGGCGAAACTCAGGATGCCGAGGGCCAGCACCGCGTGGCGGTGGTCCGCGAAGCCCAGCATCCAGTCGTAGCCGCGCTTGAGCAGCCGCGTGAAGGGATGGAGGAAGGGGAGGCGCCGCATTCAGTCGGCGCCGCGGAGATCGTGGAGGGTCCATTCCACTGCACGCCGCCCCCGGAAGGCGTTGATCGTGGGGGTGTAGACCGCGTCCACCCGATGGCCGATCTCGAGTTCGGCCAAGCGTTCGGTCATCCGCCAGCCGAGGGCCCGCACCACCGTTCCGTTGCGCTCCAGGCGCAGTTCCAGGTGGCTGCCGTCGCCGATGGGGCGCAGTGCCGCGACCGTGAGATCGGTACAGAGGAAGCGGACCTCGGGGTTGCCCTCGCCGCAGGGTTGCAAGCCCGCCAGGGCCTCGACCAGGGCCGGACTCAGTTCGGCGGGGGAGACCTCCAGATCGATGTCCAGGCGCGGGGGGGGCGGCGCGGGCAGATCGCGGGCCGCGCGGTGGAGGGCGGCGGCGAGGACGTCCCGGCGGTCGGGGTCGAAGCGGAAGCCGGCCGCGCGGGCGTGACCGCCGTAGGAGTCCAGGTGTTCCCGGACCTGGTCGAGGAGAGCGGCGAGGTCCACGCCCTCCGGGGCGCGGGCGCTGCCGCGGGCGATCCCCGGAGCGCATTCCGCCCACAGCAGGGTGGGTAGGCCGGTCCGTTCCATGAACCGGTTGGCGACGATCCCGAGGACGCCGAAGTGTCCTTCGTTCTGGCCGGCGATCAGGACTCGCTCCCCGCGTTCCCGTTGGCACTCCAGCTCCGGGGCCAGCGCCGCCGCCTCGCGCAGTTCCAGGGCGCGGCGTTCGTGATTGAGTTCGTCCAGCTGGAGGGCGAGGGTCCGGGCGCGACGCGGATCCCGGCAGCGGAGGAGTTCCAGGGCGAGTTCGGGGCGCCCCATGCGACCGGCGGCGTTGAGGCGCGGGGCGAGGCGGAAACCGAGATCACTGGCGCTGGGTTCGCCGCGCAGCTTGGAGACCCGGATCAGTTCCGTGAGACCCGGGAAGGCGCTGTTTCCCAGGGCGCGCAGGCCCTCGCAGACCAGGGCACGGTTGGGACCGCGCAGCGGCATCACGTCGGCGACGGTGGCGAGCGCGACCAGCCCCAGGGCGTCGAAGAGGAAGCGGCGGTGGGCTTCCGGAAGTGCGCCGTCGCGGGCGCGGTGGCGGAGGAGACCCCAGGCGAGCAGATAGGCCACCCCGGTGCCGCAGAGTTCGCGGAAGGGGAGTTCCCCGTCGGTGGGAGCGCACATCGGATTGACCAGCGCGGTGGCGGGGGGCCGTTCGGGGCCCGGGGGGTGGTGATCCACGATCACGACCTCGGGGCCGGCGGCGCGCAGACGGCGCACGAAGTCCACCGCGGTGGTGCCGTTGTCCACCGCGACCACCACGCCCGCGGAGCAGGCGGCGGCGGCCTCCAGGCTGCGCTCGCCGAAGGAGTAGCCGTCCTGGACCCGATCGGGCAGGAAGCATTCCGGGCGGGCTCCGAGCAGTTCGAAGAGGCGCAGGAGGAGGGCGCTGCCGCAGAGCCCGTCCACGTCGTAGTCCCCGTGGACCAGGATGGTTTCGTCCCGTTCCAGGGCTCGCTCCAGACAGTCCAGGGCGGCCGCCATGTCCGGGATCCGGGCGGGATCGGGGAGGGAACGCAGGCTGGGGTGGAGCAGCTCCCGGGCCGCCGCCGGATCCCCGAGCTTCCGATTCACCAGGGTCTGCGCCACAATGGGGTGGAGCTTCAGTTCGCGGCACAGGCGCTCCCGCTCCGCGGGCGCTTCCGCGTGCAGTCGCCAGTGGAACTGCGGAGCCAGGCCGAGTTTCGCCATTGCGCTGATTCTAGGAAGATGCCCCCTCGGATTCCCCCTTCGATTCCGCCGATGAACACCCTCCTCGCCGAGGGCGCCTGCCGGGGCCTCGACCGTTTCGGGCGGGAGGCCCTGCGCGCGGCCCTGCGGTTAGCCTTGCGCGCCTGGCGGGAGGAGGCCGGGCCGGGGGCTCCGCCGCCGCTCGACGCCCGTTTCTGGGAGGGGGTGGAGGCCCGGCTCGCGGTGTTGCCCGCGCTCGGCTTGTGCGGCGCCATCAACGCCACCGGGGTGGTGCTGCACACCAATCTGGGCCGCGCCCCCTGGCCCGCCGAGGCCATGGCC
>CAYVRL010000022.1:0-1063 GCA_964454065.1 uncultured Planctomycetales bacterium
GGAGTTCAGACGTGTGCTCTTCCGATCTGGCATCGTTTCGCGGCTCCACGGTTGCTTGCGCGTGCGGAGCCAGGTCGGCAAGGGCACCACGGTCCAGGTCTACCTGCCCTGCTCCGCTCCCGAGGTCGCCGCCGATCCCCCCGCTGCCGGGGAAGCGCCTCCGCGCGAAGGCAAGCTCACCGCCCTGATCTGCGCCCAGGACGAGGTCTTCCGCCACCTCGCCATGCAACTCCTCGGAAGTACCGACTATCGGGTCCTGGTGTCCCGCGACCCGGAGGAAGCCCTGGAACGGGCATTCGACCACGGTGACCGGATCGACCTCCTGCTCGCCGAGTACGAACTCCCCGGAATCGGGGGCCCCGGCCTGTCCGAGGTCCTCCGCACCCACAACTCCGATCTCGACCTGATCTTCGCCACTCCCTCGGGCGCCCCCCCCGAATCCTGGGAGGACCAGGATCGGAGCAGTTTTCTCCACACCCCCCTGCAAGCCACCGAACTCCTGAACCGAATCCAGGACCTTCGTCGTCTCCACGCACTGGAATGACCACGCCGCCGCCCGTCTCCGATCCCCCGCAAACCCGAAAGACCCTCCACATCCTGATCGTCGAGGACGAGGATGCGGTGCGGAGCCTGCTCGAGGAAGCCTTCACCACGCGGGGATTCCAGGTCCACTCCGCCGCGGAGGGCCGACAAGCCCTGCGCCTGATGGAAGCGAACCCGCCCGACCTGATCCTCTGCGACATCATGATGCCGGAGATGGACGGCATCGAACTCCTGCTCGCGGTGCACAAGCAATCCCCCGATCTTCCCTTGATCGCGATCAGCGCCCCCAGCAATCGCCTCCATTTGCAGATCGCCCGGCGCCTGGGTGCCACCGCGACCTTCGAAAAGCCCCTGAAGCTCGCGGAGCTGACCGCCAAGGTGGAAGGGATCCTCGGCTCCTGAACCTGAGCCGCGCCGCGACCACGAAAACGAGGCGGCCACGCCCGCGCGTGACCGCCTCGAAGATTGGTAGCGGGGGCAGGATTCGAACCTGCGACCTCCGGGTTATGAGCCCGACGAG
>CAYVRL010000022.1:1163-12468 GCA_964454065.1 uncultured Planctomycetales bacterium
TTGGTAGCGGGGGCAGGATTCGAACCTGCGACCTCCGGGTTATGAGCCCGACGAGCTGCCAGCTGCTCCACCCCGCGATGGGCCGGGGATTCTAGCGACGCGGGTCCGAAATCATCAAGGATCCTGGGGCGGATCTTCCTTGGGTCCTTCCTTGGGAGGAGCCTTCGGCTTCGGAGTCGGCTGCTCGACGGGTTGCGGGGTGTCCTGGGACGGAGTCGCGCTCTTCGGAGGGACTCGAGGCTCGGTTTCCTCTTGCTCCGCCGCGGGAGTCGGGGCCGGGGCGGGGGCCGGGAACTCCTCGCGCAAGGCCGCCACCTCCTCGGCCAGCTCCTGGGGAGGATCGCCGGCGGCAGCGAGGAAGGCATGGGCCGCGGCGGGATCCTTGGCTGCACGAGCGGCCGCCACGGCCTCCAGCGTGTCCGCCCACCGCTCCGCGGCGGGGAATCCGATCGCGGCGGCTCGCTGCCAGGCGGCCAGGGCCTCGGGAGCCTTCCCGCGCAGGGTTTGGATCCGCGCCAGCAGCAAGGGCCAGCGCAGTTCCTCGGGTTGGGCCTCGTGCAGGGCGGCGAGCCGAGTGGCGGCATCGGCGGCGCGAGCGGTGCGCCCGTTGCCGAGTCCCTCCTGCAAGAGCCAGGAAGAGAGGACGAAGGCATAGCGGCGCTCCAGGCCCGCTCGATCTTCGCCCTCGAACTGGTCCCGGGGATACCCGTCGAGCAGGCGGAAGGCCAAGGACCAGGCCTGGCGGGCCTCGAAGACTTGGAGCGCCACCCCGAGCTTGGCTAGATCCTGGGTTCCGATCGCCGCCCGCACCGCGGAGAGGTATTCCTTCTCCAGTTTGGGAGTGGGCTGGAAGGCGAGGAGCGGCACCAACTGGTCGGTGTCCCGGACCTCTCCCATTCCCGCCAGCGCCTTGAGGATTTCGGGAACCAGCCATTCCTCGGTCTCCGCCTTGAGTCGAGCGGCGAGCCACGGGGCGCTGCTCGGCGTACCGAGCTGCTGCAAACAACGGATGGCCCGGTAGCGCAAGTCGGGAGAGCCGTTGCCGAGCAAGGGGTGCAAGGTCTCCAGGAGCGGAGCCGGATCCAGCTTGGCCCCGATCACGATCCGGGTCAGGGCGGAGAGGGCGGCACTGCGATCGGCGGGATCACGGGTCTCCTCGCGGGCCAAGGGCAGCAGGATCGAGAAGAAGGCGGGGCGCTGCAGATTGCCCAGCGCGGCGTAGAGGTCCGCGCGCACGCTGGTGTCGGTCTCCTTGCCGACCGCGAGTTCCAGGACCGCGTCCAGACGTTCGGCCTGATCGGGGCTGGAAGCGAGGCCGTTGGCGGTGACTTCCCGCAAGCCGTCGAAGAGGGCCGCGCGGAAGGCGGGAGTGGCGCTGGGATCCGGGTCGGTGGGCAGATAGACCCTCTCGAGTTGTGCCAGCAGGCCCGCACGGGCGACTTCCAGGGGGCGGATGCGGGGCAATACCCGCGCGGCTTCCTCGCGCTCGGCCGGAATCTCCGAAACCAGGGCCTGACCGAGCAGAGCCATCGCATCCTGGCCGTTCAGGTATTGAGGAATCAAGCGGACCAGCATCGCCCGCAGCGCCGCGCGGTGTTCGGTGTAGAAGATCTCGCGCAGGGTGTCGGCCTCGGGGTGGTCCTTGGCGTCGGCGGGCGGGGCGGGCAGGGTGGCCATCGCTTGATAACCCAGCAAGCGGATCTCGGGGACCGGACTGCGGACCGCCAGCAGCGCGGCACTCGGCTCCTTGGCCAATCGCTCCCGCCAGATGCCGGTCTCGCGCTGGACGCTGTCGTCCACGGCTTCGATCAGCCAGTCGGCGCGGGTCCGGGAGTGCGCGGTCTCCCACCACTTCGAGAAGGCATCGGTGTCGGGAAACTCGTGGCGCGTGATCGCGTAGAGACTGGCCCGCGCGCGCTCGGCGAGCGGCACCCGATCGAGGTCCGCGCCGATCGCGGCGACCACCTCCGGGTCCGCGAGCCCGAGGTGCCCGGCCGCGGCCAAGGCACCCCGCAAGTGGTTCAGATCCACCCCGCCGGGTCGAAGGATGATCGTGCGGACGTATTCCCCCGCCTGCGGCCAGGAGGAAGCCAGCCGCCGCCAGGGGGTATCCAGATCGATGCCCTCGGGAAAGACCTCGGCGCCCTCTCGGGTCAGCAGGAACTCCGCTTGCTGGGGCCCTTCCGCGCTCGACAGACCGGCCAGCAGCAGGGACGCGGCCTTCTTCCGGGCGGCGAGGTCACCCTGCCCGTGATCGAGTAGGCGCGTGGCTTGCTGAAGCGCCGCATCTCCTGCCAGAGCAGGAGGAAGCGGAGGGAGTTCCGCAGTCTGCGGAGACCATCCCCCGATCAGGGCGAGGGCGAGCAACAGTTCCACGGGACAATCCTAACAATCCAGGGCTTCCCACCTACGGAGCTGGGCCAGCAGCATGGGAAGGCTTTCCGCCGGGGGACGATCGGTGTCGACGAAACGGCCATGGCAAGCGCGCGCGTAAGCGGGATCGCGGCGCCGGTCGAGGATGGCGACCTCCTGGGCGAGGCCGCGGCCGGGAAGCAGCGGCGGGCGCGTGGGTCGACGACGCTGGCGTTCGATCCGCAAGGCGCGTTGGGCGCGCAGGCCATAGACCCGAGGGTGGGATTCCAGGAGCCGGAGGTTGTCCGGGTCCTCGACCACGCCCCCGCCCAGCGCGATCACCGCGGGAGGTCCCTTCAGGAATTCGCGCAGCAAGGCGGATTCCGCGCGCCGAAAGGAAGGCAAGTCGGCACGCACCCATTCCGCGACCGTGCGTTGGTGTCGCTCTTCGAGGAGACGATCGGAATCGAGGAAGGGCAGATCGAGTTCGGCGGCGAGGATCTCGCCCAGGAGACTCTTGCCGGTGGCCCGCGCCCCGATCAGGAACAGCGGGGCGCTCACGCGGGAGAGTTCGGTCAGGAGTCGATGGCGCAGTTCGGCGGCGGGGGCTTCCTCGGCACAGAGGATGCGGAACTGGGCCAGCATCTGGCGCAGGAGCATTTCCGCGCCGGATACCGGGTGGGCACCGGACTCACGGGCGCGGCGCATGGATTCGGTCCAGAGCGGGAGGTAGACCACATCGAGAAAGAAACTCCCGAGACGGAAGGTCCGATCGGCGAAGAGGTCGCCGGGACGGGAGGGGCTCCCGATCGGGGTGGCCTGGATCACGACGGTGTAGTCCCGCGGGTCGAAGTCCCTCCAGGGAATCGGTCGACCGCCGAGTTCGGCGCAAAGTTCGGCGGCGGCTTCGGGCCGCCGGGCGCTGAGGTGGAGGTCGTGCCCGCGGGCGAGCCCCTCGTGGAGCAGGGCGCGGGCCGCGCCCCCGGCGCCGAGGATCAAGGCATGGGCCCCGTGGGAGGGAGCCCCGGCTGCTTCGAGGGCATCCCAGGCAGCGGGGCCGTCGGTGTTCCAGGCCTTCCAGCCCCCGTCCGGCAGACGCTGCAAGGTGTTGGCCGCGCCGAGTTCCCGGGCCCGTGGATCGACCTCGTCGGCGAGGCGGAGGGCTTCGCTCTTGAAGGGGGCGGTGATCGCCAGCCCGCGCAAGGTCGGGTGGCGGTGGCTGCGCAGGAAGGCACCGAGTTCCCCCGGGGCGATCGGGAGGAAGAAGGCGTGGCGGCCGAGGGCGCGGAAGGCGTGGTTCCACAGCAAGGGGCTGCGGGAGTGGGCGATCGGCCGCCCGAGGACCGCGTAGCACTCGGCTCCCCGCGGAGGCTCCGGCAGAACGGCGCGCAGGGATTCGAGATTCCACTGCCCCGGCGCGGTGGGATCGTCCACGGTCCCGAGCAGGTGCACGTAGCTCCAGGGCGCGCCGAGGGCGAGCGCCCAGGCGCGGCTCGCCCGCCCGCCGGGCCCCTGGGCGAAGCAGAGGAGCGGTCCGCGCGCATGGGCGTAGAGGTCCAGACAACGGCCGGCGTCCTCGGGCAGATCGGCCCAGGGAACGATCTTGACCACATCGCCCGGTCGCCGCCGAGCTTCCAACTCTTCCAGGACGTCGAGGAGGGCGGGCGCGGGCGCGGCCGGATCTTCGTGCCAGGAGTGGACCCGGCGGCAACCCGGGGGAATGTCGAAGGGTTGGGTTCCCAGGGGTTGGTCCACGAACCGGGCCCCGCCGCGGGCCGCCGCGCTCAGCCGGGCGCGGGCCTCGGGATGATCGGGACAGGCGGCGATCACCGGAAGGGGCATGGCCCGGATCAGCTCCTCGATCGACAGCTCGGGGGGCGCGCGGTCGAGACGTAGTTCCAGGTGACTGGCGTCGGCGGCGTAAGCGAAAGCGGCCTGGGCCAGGGTCTGCTTCCGAGACTCGACGAAGAAGCTCGCGGCGAAACTCATGGGCGCAGTTCCCGGCGCAGGGCGCGGGCGTGGGCGTGGGAGAGTCGGCCGCTCTCCTCGGCGAGATGGAGGGTGCGCTCGAGCAGGGCTCGGTAGGCGGGACGTTGGGACGGGGCCAAGGCCGTGAGATGCCCACGCAGGATGGCCAGGTCGCCACGAACGACCGGCCCGGTCAGGGCCCGCTCGGGGCCCAAAGCGCGGGAGGCCTCCAGCGCCGCGGTCGCGAGGGCGAGGGCGACGGGGGCTGCTCGCGCGCCCAGGGAAGGCTGGAGCAGTTCGGTGGACCAGGCGAGCAAGGCGGTGAGGGAATTGGCGGCCAGGCTCAGCCCCAGGTGGTAGCGACGACGGTCCACGCCCGGAGGGAAGGAGAGGGGCCGCGCCCCCCAAGCCCGTGCCAGGGCGCGAGCGCCCCGGAGGTCGGCCGAGGAAGCGAGCACCGTCGCCACCGCCCCGTGGAGCCGTCGCAGGCTGAGAGCGGGGGTCGTGAAGGGAAGGATGGGGTGGACCGCCGCCCGCCGCGCCCCCCGCCAGGGTCGCAACGGGCGCAGATCGTGATAACCGCTGCAGTGGACCACCCAGCACCTTCGGGAAGCACCTCCCGACCGCGCGCCCCGCCACCGAAACGCCCAGTCCGCAGCCACTTCCTCCAGGCGATCATCCGGCACCGTGAGCAGGATCCGCTCCGTCCCGCCCAGCCCCTCCGGCCCCGCGCCTCCGTCATCGACCCAAGCCCGCAACCCGTTCCGCCGCGCCCACCGCATCCAGGCTCCCGCACGCCACCCGATCAGCAACACCGGCGCCCCCCCATGGCGATGCTCGGCGAGGGCGAGGGTGCGACCGACCCGCCCGGGTCCCACGACCACCACGACCGGAGTCTGGCCGCATCGAATGGAGGTCCGTTTTCGCTGCTCGGAGCCTTGAGCCATCGATCCCCTCTCTCAACCGAACCCGGATGATATCCAATGAGAAGGAGGCACCTGACCAGGGGCGGAGGTATCCCGGATCCTCCCTTGACCAGGAGGACGGTTGGGGCCGCCGTCGGTTACGGGATGAGGATCCCGGCACCTCCATCGGGTGGGGCCAGACTCCGTGGGGGTGGGGCGGTGGATGCTCACGGGGATCCCCTCTGCCCGCAGGCGGGAGGAGAGCGCCCGAGCGGCAGCCCGGGTGGGAAGGGGTAGGAAATGGGCACCGCCGCTGCCGCTCATGCGAAAGGGTCCGTGTTTCCCGAGGCGGCGGGAGAAGACCTCGAGTTCTGGGACCACTGCATGGGCGGGGCCCTCGAGATCGTTGGGGCCGGGCAGGGGCGGGAGCGGCAGGGTGGGCGGAACGGTAGGCGCGGTCGTCGGAGGGTCCAGAAGAGCAGGGGCCTCGAGCGCGCCATAGATCAGTGGAGTCGGCACCGGGAAGGGCGGAATCGCGAGAACGATCCAAACCGAAGGCAAGGCGGCGCGTCCGAGCAGCAACTCCCCGCGACCACCCCGGAACTCCGCCTCGTGGACGCCGAGGAAGAAGGGTAGGTCGCTACCGAGACCCGCGGCGAGTGAGGCGAGGCGAACCGGGCCGAGGGGGCGGGTCGCGATTTCTTCGAGGAGGTCCAGAGCGGCTGCGGCATCCGCGGATCCTCCGCCGAGGCCGGCCCCACTGGGGATCCGTTTGCGGAGGGTCCACGCCAGGGGAGGGGCTTCCCCACCCGCCGCGCGCCACCGAGTTTCGGCACGGAGGACCAGATTGTTCTCGTCCGCAGGGATCTCATCCGCAAAGGAGAAAGGCGACCGAGAAGCGAGGATGCGCAGCGAGGACCGCGGAGCGGGTCGGCAGCGGAGTTCGTCCCGAAGATCGATGGCGAAGAACCAGGAACGCAATTCGTGAAAGGAATCAGGGCGACGACCTCGGATCTCGAGGCTCCAGTTGAGCTTCGCGGGAGCTCCTCGCCGCTTCAACATCCGTCCGGCTTCTTGTCGCTTCCGCCGAGGGATAGGTTGTCGATCAGCCGCGTAGAACCGACCCGGACCGCAAGAACCGCCCGCCAGACCGGGGCCGTGGGCGGCTGGATCCCGGAAGAACCGTGTCCTCCCGTATCGACGGAAAGAGTCCTTCCTGCCTCGGAGCTGCCGGCGACGAACTCCGAAGGAGTCATGGAGACCGCAGGCCGAAAACTGTGCTCGTCCACCACCGCCGCGTAGTCGGGTCGAAGTCCCGCATCACGGAGCAGGTTTCGCATCGCGGATTCGATCCGCCGAGGATCTCGCTCCCCCGCATGGAAAGCGGCGCGGGCGGCACGAAGCGCTCGGTGGAGGGCGGTGGCCCGACGACGTTCTTCAGGACTCAGATGGGCGTTGCGACTGGAGAGGGCGAGGCCATCGGGATCACGAACCGTCGGACAGGCCACGACCTGGAGGGTCATCCCCTTCGCGGCGACCATTTCCCGAACGAGGAAGAGCTGCTGGGCATCCTTCTCCCCGAAGTAGGCGCGGGAGGGACGAATCCGCGCGAAGAGACGATGAACTACGGTGAGCATTCCTGCGAAGTGTCCGGGGCGGAATTCGCCCTCATAGAGTTCGCCGCCGGGCCCCGGCTGGATGAGTTCGGGCCGACCCTCGGGATACATGTCGTCAGCGGTCGGTAGGTAAGCCGCATCGGCCCCCCACTGGGCGAGTAGGGCCAGATCCCGTTCCGAGTCGCGCGGATACCCCTGGAAATCGCGTTGTTCGTCGAACTGCAAGGGATTGACGAACACACTGGCCAGGACCCGATCACACTCGGCACGGGCACGACGAACCAAACTGCCATGACCTCGATGGAGCGCCCCCATGGTCGGGACCAGACCGAGGCTGGAACCCGTGGGAAGGGATTCCCGCCACTCGGCGAGTTCCTGGGCGTCGTGAAGGGCGCGGATCAGGGTTTCAGGTCGGCGAGGCATTGCCGGACTTCTCGACCGCCGCTCAAAGGCAGACGCGGGACCAGATCGTGAAGGGGTTCGAGTACGAAACGACGTTCCTCCAACCGAGGGTGGGGAAGGGTCAAGTGGCTCCCCGACCTCCGTTCGCACCCATAGAGAAGGAGGTCCAAGTCCAGGGTGCGGGGACCATTTCGTTGGCCGCGTTCTCGACCACGACGAGCCTCGATTCGAAGGAGGAAAGCAAGCAGGTTCTCAGGAGAACGAGAGGATTCGATTCGGGCGACCGCATTCAGATAGTCGGGTTGCCTGGGCCCTCCAACGGGCTTGGTGCAGCGGATCCGGCTGAGACCCCGGAGATGAGTGGCGGAATCGTCTGCGAGGGAGCGCAAGGCGAAACGCAAGTTCCCGAGGCGATCGCCGAGATTGGAGCCCAGGGCGACGAAGGATTCACTCATCGTGCCGGGTGCCGTCCGAGGACGTGAGCACGGAAGGAATGGATCAGATTCCGGGCCGGGGGTATGAGCAGAAAAGCGATCGAAAGGAGAAGGAGGGCGAGTTCCGGTTCGATCAACATCAAACCCGCGATCAGGACCACCTCGGCGATGCGCTGGAAGGGATGGCGGGCTCGGCTCAACCAGGCCACCACATGCGGAAAAGGCAGGCGCGTGACCATCAGGGTGCCGAGAAGTACCAGGACAAAGGGAAAGAGGCGCAAGATGACACCCTGAACGGCGTGGACGGTCCAAAGATCGAGCGGGAAGAGGAAGGTCGGGTCGGCAACCCCGGAAAAGAAGAGAATCATGGCGATCGGCAGACCGGCCGCAGCGGGAGAGGGTAAGCCTACGAAATGGGGATGGTCCTTGGCGGGATCTTGATCGGCGGCTTCGACGTTGAAACGAGCGAGGCGCAGAGCCGCGCAACAGGCGAAGATCAGCGGGGTCACGACCAGGAGCCGTGGATGCATGCGGATACCGAGTTCGGGCCCCTGGAGCTGGACCAGGGTGCGGACGAGGACCGCCGGAGCGACTCCGAAGGCGACCATGTCGGCGAGACTGTCCAATTGGGCGCCGAGATCGCTGGTCGCGCGAGTCATGCGGGCCAGCTTGCCGTCCACGGCATCGAAGATCATGGCCAGCACCAGCAGCCAAGCGGCGTGACGAACCAGGACTTCGTTCCCCTTCAGGCTGGCCTCGCTCGCCCACAGAATGGCCCCCACCCCGCAGGCGAGATTGCCGAGGGTTACGAGACTGGGGAGCAGAGCGGCTGAGCGAAGGCGGGGCGCCGGTTCCACAAGAGACGAATCCTACCAGAGTCTGGCCGCAACGATTGGAGGTCGGAAACGAGAAAAACTCCCCTCCAGCGGAGCAATTCGGCGACCCCCAACCGCCGTTCGACCACACCGGCGGACATGGCCGAGGTCTCCTCGGACTCGTCACTGGTCACACCACGAACGTAATTCCGGTAGGCCATCCATAACCATACATGCAGTTCCAGCCGACTCATCCTCTTCGACGCCCCCCAACTCCTCCGCACCAAGCGAGAGACTCCGTCTCGCATCATGGCCAGGGTGTGGTTGATCGGAAACAGGACATTGGTGTAGTTACGGGCTTTCTTCGAGGACTCTCGAACGTGGGCGACCAGGCGCTGCGGAAAAGCATTCCGTACCAACCTCACATAGGTTTTCTTTTGATCCGTCTGGATTTCCACGGCCCGATCACCGGGAAGGATTGCAGCAAGCGTGCGCAAGCTCCGCTCCACCACTTCACGGGATTGGCTGCGTCTTTTCCCGTACTTTTTCTCTCGCTCTTGCCGTCGTTTCCGATCGTGTGGCCGCAAACCACCTCTCGCCGGCAAGGTTCCGCATTCGACGTGGACGACGAAATAGCTATGTTTGTCGATCAATACGGGCATCGTGATCGGGCAAAGACGTCGGTCCCCCTCGAAGGTTTCCAGTTCATCAAGCTGAAAGGTGGTCCCGAAGGCACCCTTTTCCCTGGCACGCATCAAACGGGTGCGCTGCGCTTCCCGGCAATGGTTTCCCAGCAACAGAAGTCGACGGGAAACGGTATGCCGTGAAACACCGCAGATCTTTGCGGCTTGTCGCATCGTCACTTTGGAGGCCAACAGAGGAAACAATCGCAGGTGGAGATAGGGGAGCTGAAGACCGAAGTCCAGGCGGAAACTCTGCGAAGAGAACGACTGCTTACAACTCCGGCAATGGAAACGCTGAACTCGGCGACCATCACAGCGACGCCAGTAATAGCCACGTCGATGCCAGAGAAAGGCCCGACCGGGTTGGTGGCTGGGACAGGCCGCTCGAGGACAGTAGGGCGGGACGAAGGACATGCGAGGCAACTCCTGGGCGAGTCCCTGCGACCCACCCCGCTGGCAGACGGCAAGGAGCAGACAGGGTTACGAGTTTCGCGGAAAGAGCCTCCACCGGAGACGGCCAGACTTCGGTATTCTCCTCCGTCGTGAATCCCAAGGCCCTCCTCCTCCTCCTCCTGATCAGCGGCTGTTCAACCAAGGACGGTTCCCTTTCCTTCCAGAGCGAGGAACGAAGACTTGCGATCTCGACCGAGATCCTCTCCTTCGACTCCGGTACGGGGCGCTTCCTCGTGGCTCCCGAGCTGGGAGGGAGAGTATTGGATGCCACCATCGATCTCGATCGACCTGGGGTGGCTTTCGTGAATCATGCCCTCATCGCAAATCCCTCTCCGCCATCGCCGTTCCACAACTTCGGAGGCTTGGATCGCCTTTGGCTGGGTCCCGAAGGGGGCCCCTACTCGCTCTTCTTCGCCCCCGGCGAAGCCATGGATCTGGACCACTGGCATCTTCCCAAGACCGTGGATCGCCTGCGACTTCGAATCGCCGCTCGGGGGCCTGATCGCGTCACCCTCACCGGTTCCTTCGCACTCCGTAACCGGGTCGGCACCCGATTCGAGGTGGGCTTGCGGCGAATCATCGAGACCCCTTCCCTCGCCGAGGTCGAATCACTGGTCGGCCCTCTCCCCCCCGGAACCTACTGGTGTGCTTTTCGAAGCCGCAATCAGCTTTCGAATCAGGGGGAAGATCCTTGGACCCGTGAGGACGGCCTCCTCTGCGCCTGGGTCTTGAGCCAGTTCCAGGGGAGTCCCCGAACCTGGGTCATTCTCCCCTACCAGGAAGACGGTCTCCCCGGAGAGGAGCGTCATCCTGCCCGGGCGGATTCCCCATTCGGATCCCCGATCCATGCATCCTATTTCGGTCCCCTCGACTCGTATCGTCTTCGCTTCGGCCCCGGCTTCGCCCTCTTCCGCTCCGATGCTGCGTACCGATCCAAGGTCGGCGTTCCCGCCCAGTTGGCCACGGACCGCTTCGGCGCCTATGACCCGGACCGGAATCTTCTGGTCATCGTCCGTTTCGGCCCCCTCGACCGCACCGCACCCTATGTGAACGATTTCTGGCAGGACCCCCAGGCCCATCCCTGGAATGGTGATGCGATCCATTCCTACAACCACGGCGGTCCGGAGAACTTCTTCGAGTTGGAATCCAGTTCACCGGCGCTGGCCCTCGCTCCCGGCCAGACCTGGGAACACGATCAGTTCGTCGCCTTGCTGCGCTTCCCCAGTCGGGCATCGCTGGCTGAGGCCGCCACGCGTGGGCTGGGCCTGAATTGGGGGCAAGTCGAGGTGCTCATGAATCAGGATCCCGAGTCCGATTCCTCCCCGGTCTTGCCGTGACGCCTCCCCTTTCCGAGCGTTACGAACACGAAGTCCCCCTCCGAGCCTTGCTTGGGCGTGTGGTCAGTACGCACCGCAGGGTGGAGTTCAACGACTGCGATGCCTACGGCCACATGACCGCGGCCGCATTCCTGCGCTTCGCCGTCGACCACCGCTTCAGTGGAACGCACGATCAGATGGGGATCGCCTCCTTCGACCTCCCGGAAACCACCGGCCTGGGCTGGCCCATCCGCCGGGTACAGATCGATTACCTGGGTGAAGCGGCGTTCGGAGACCGACTGCTCATCCAGTCATGGGTCGACGAACTCCGGCGCAGTCGCCTGTTGATTCGCCTCGAAAT
>CAYVRL010000023.1:0-12137 GCA_964454065.1 uncultured Planctomycetales bacterium
CGGGATCTGGGCGACCTTAGAATGTGCCCATGCTTCACGGCAAGAAAGGGGTCGTCTTCGGGGTCGCGAACCGCCACAGCATCGCCTGGGGAATCGCCGAACGAGCCAAGCGCGAAGGTGCCGAACTGCTCTTCGGCGTCGCCAACGAGCGCTTCCGGGAGAAGGTCGCGCCGCTGGCGGAGTCCCTGGACGCCGGCGAGCCGGTGGTCTGCGACGCCACCAGCGACGAATCGATCACCCATTCCTTTCACGTGATTCGCGAGCGCATGCCCAAGATCGATTTCCTGGTCCACGCGATCGCCTACGCCGACAAGCACGATCTGGAGGGCCGCTTCCTCGATACCTCCCGCTATGGCTACCACGTGGCACAGGACGTCTCCTCCTATTCCTTGTGTGCGATGGCCAAGGCCGCCAACGAATACGGGATGATGGATCCGGGTTCCGCCATCCTGACCCTGACCTACATCGGGTCCCAGCGCGCGGTCCCGAACTACAACGTGATGGGAGTCGCCAAGGCCGCCTTGGAGGCCTCGGTGCGCTATCTGGCGGCGGACCTCGGGCCCGAGGGGATCCGGGTCAACGCGATCAGCGCCGGACCGATCAAGACCTTGTCCTCCTCCGGGGTGAAGGGGCTCCGGGAGAAACTGGATTTGCAAGCACGCAACTGTCCGCTGCGGCGCAATGTCAGCAAGGAGGACGTGAGCAAGGCCGCCGTCTTCCTGTTGAGCGATTATGCGTCCGGAGTGACCGGCGAAGTCCTCTTCGTGGACAACGGCTACCACGCGGTTTCCACCTGGGGCTGAGTTTCGTTCCGGACATGGGAGCCGAACCGCCCGCGCCGCTCCTGCTCGCGGTGGCCGGCGACGACCCGGGCGCCGGCGCGGGCCTGCAGATGGATCGCCGCATGGCCCTGCGCCTGGGCTGCGCCTTCCTCGGAGTGGTGGCGGTCCATACCCGGCAGGACGGCGCGGGCCTGCACGAGGCTCGCCCCGCGGACCCGGCCCGTTTCGCACGCGAACTGGAGGAAGCGTTCGCGGCCGGACCTGCCGCGGTCAAGACCGGCGCCCTCGGAAACGCCGCTTTGGTGCGCATCCTCGCCGAAGCCCTGGAGCGTCGGCCCGACCTGCCGGTCGTGGTGGACCCCCTCCGCGTCGCGAGCCGCGGTCGTCGAGTCGACCAGCCGCTCCTGGACGAAGCGGGGCTCGGGCTCCTGCGCGCCCGCCTCTTTCCGCGGGCGACGGTCGTGACCCCGAACCTCCTCGAATACGAGGACGGCTCCGCATTCGCTTCCTGTCACGCCGTCTATCTGAAGGGCGGGCACGCGCCCCTCGCGGGAGGAGGCCCAGAGTTCATCGAGGACCGGTTGTTCCGTCCGGGCCACCCCCCGATGTCCTTTCGCGCCCCACGTCTCTCCGGCGGCGAGCGGGTCCACGGTACCGGTTGCGCTCTCTCCAGCGCTCTCGCCTGCCGCCTCGCCCAGGGGCGATCCCTCCCCGTCGCCGCCGCAGCCGCCCACCGCGATCTCCAAGCGTTCTTGAGGGAAATCCTCGGCCACGATCCGGATACGCCCCCTGGTGCCGCCGCGGGACCCGAGAGTGAGGCGGCTCAGTAGCTGGGAAGCACCCCGAGGTCGCGGGCGATCCGTTCCACGTACCGGTCGGTCATGCCCTGCAAGTAATCGCAGACCGCGCGTTCCGGGCAGTCGGCGGTTTCTTGGAAACGAGCCGGAACCTCATCGGGACGCTGGACCAGGGCGTCGAAGAGGTGTTCGAGCAGGTCGGTGGCGCGGCGGACGTGCCAGTTGACCTCTTCGCGGTAGTACATGTGCTCGTAGAGGTAGGCGTGGAGCTGGGCGACCTGGGCGTGGAACTCCTCCCCATGGCCGACCAAGCGCCGCGGGGCGTTCCGGGCTTCCTCGGGGCTGTTCGGAGCGAACTCCTCCAGTCGCCGCGCGGTTTCGGCGCGGAGATCGAGGATCGCCATGCCCAGGAGTTCATTGGCCGCTCGGCGCCAGAGCAGGGAGCCCGCGGCGGCGGGGTGGCGGCGGCGCGCTTCCGCCAGGGCCCGTCCCCAGAGGGGGAGATCCCGGGCCATCCGTTCCGGATCCAGGATGCCCTCTCGGATCCCGTCGTCCACGTCGTGGTAGTGGTAGGCGGTGGAATCGGCGAGATCCACGAGTTGGGCCTCGAGCAGCGGGAAGCGGGGTTCGTCGCCAGCGTCTTCCCGCCGCGGCTCGTGTTTGCGCAGGCAGTCCGTCACCTCCAGGGTCAGATTCAAACCCCGGTAGTCGGGGCTCCGCTGCTCCAACACCTCGACGACCCGGAGCGATTGCCGATTGTGATCGAAACCGCCGTGCCCGGCCATGCGTGCGTCCAGGGCTCTCTCCCCGGCGTGGCCGTAGGGCGGGTGCCCGAGGTCGTGGGCCAGAGCCACCGCTTCGCACAGAGCCTCGTTCAGCCCCAGCGCCGAAGCCAGCGAACGAGAGACTTGCAAGACTTCCAGTGAATGCGTGAGCCGGGTGCGGAGGTTGTCCCCGACGTGGTTGACGAAGACCTGGGTCTTGTACATCAGTCGGCGGAAGGCCGAGCAGTGGATGATCCGATCCCGGTCCCGTTCGTAACGGGTCCGCCAGGGGTCGGGGCGCTCCTCTCGGGACCGCCCCCGCGACTCCGCGGATTTCATCGCCGCCGGGTGCAGGGTGCGGGACTCCAGCTCCTCCTTCCGCTGCCGATCCATGGCCGGGGAGGATAGCCGAGCGGAGCCACCGCGGATTGACGAAACGGGGTCGCAAACCTAGGATTCCCGGTCCCTTCCACGGTTTCGGCCGTGTGAACACCGGCGTGATCGTCCTTCTCCGCAGCGCCCCCGAGGCCCTCCAAGGACAGGCCCTCCTGGAGCAGCTAGGGGCCTGGGCGCGGGCCCATGGGGTCGTTCTGCGCGGTACCGGGCTCGGCTGGGAGCGTTGCGCCGAACTCTCCGCCCCCGAGGACGCGGACGAGGCCTCTCTGGCCGCCGGATTGCGCGCGTTTCCCTGGGTGGAGGCCGTCCTGACCGCCGACCGACCCACCTGGCACGTGGCCCGTCGAGAGCGCCCGGATCTACGGGTGGAGGTCGGGGGAGCGGTCTTCGGAGGGGGCGAGGTCTCGGCCATCGGCGGCCCCTGTTCGGTCGAGGACGAGGACTCCCTCCTCGCCCTGGCCCGGCGACTGCGAGCCCTCGGGGCCAGCGCCCTGCGCGGTGGCGCCTTCAAGCCCCGCAGTTCCCCCTACAGTTTCCAGGGCCTGGGCCGCCGCGGACTGGAGATCCTGCGCCGGGTCTCGGAACGGACCGGACTCGCGGTGGTCACCGAGGTCCTGGACCCCCGGGAGGTCGAAGCGGTGGCCGAACACGCCGACGTGCTCCAGATCGGATCCCGCAACATGCGCAATTACGCCCTCCTTCGGGAGGCCGGCGGCGCCGGGAAGCCGGTGTTGCTCAAACGGGGGATGAGCGCCACTCTGCGCGAGTTCCTGCTCGCCGCCGAATACCTTGCTCACGCCGGTTGCCGGGAGATCCTGCTCTGCGAGCGTGGCCTGCGCCACTTCGACCCCGCGGTGCGCAATCTGCTCGACCTCTCGGCGGTTCCGGCCCTCAAGCGCGAGACCCACTTGCCGGTGCTGGTGGACCCCAGCCACGGTACCGGCGACGCCGCGCTGGTTCCGGCGATGATGGCCGCCGCCGCGGCCGCCGGAGCGGATGGTTTCCTGGTCGAAGTGCATCCCCACCCCGCCGCCAGCGTCTCCGATGCCGCTCAGGCCCTGGATCCGCCCGCCTTCGCCACCGCTCTGGAACGGACTGCCGCGGTGCTCGCCGCCTGTGGCCGCTCCCTCCACCGTCTTCCCGCCCCTGAGCCCCTGTCGCAGCAGACCTGAAAACCCATGGGACGCCTCCCGGTGATCGCCGGCAACTGGAAGATGCACCTGAGCCGTCGCCGCGCCTGTGCGCTGGCCCGCGCGGTGGCCGCGCACGAAGCCGGGATCCGCGGGCGGCGTTGCATCCTCTTCCCGGCCTTCATCCACCTCGAGCACGTGCGGCAGCGTCTGCGCGGCAGCGGGGTGCGACTCGGGGCCCAGAACTGCTGGCACGTCCCGGAGGGAGCCTACACCGGTGAGATCGGTCCCACCATGCTCCGCGATTGCGGCGTGGGAACCGTCCTCCTCGGCCATTCCGAGCGCCGTCACGTCCTCGGCGAGAGCGATGAGTTGATCGCCGCCAAGCTCGGGGCCGCGCTGGACGCGGGGCTGGAAGTCGTTCTCTGCGTGGGCGAGACCCTCGACGAGCGCGAGGGAGGCGCTACCTACGAGGTACTGGAACGGCAGCTCCAGGCCCTCACCGCAGTCCCCGCCGCGGCCCTTCGTTCCTCTCTGATGCTCGCCTACGAGCCGGTCTGGGCGATCGGTACCGGGCGCACCGCCAGCCCCGAGACCGCCCAGGAAGCCCACGCCGAACTCCGGCGGCGGGCGGCGGGTATCCTGGGCCCCGAAGCGGCCGCTTCCCTCCCCATCCTCTACGGTGGGAGCGTGAAACCCGGGAACGCCGCCTCGCTCCTCGCTCAGCCCGACGTGGACGGCGCCCTGGTCGGTGGCGCTTCCCTGAACCCCGACGCCTTCGGCGCCATCCTCGACGCGGCCCCCGCACTCCAGGCCTCCTGATGCAGTTCCTCCTCTACGCGATCTTCTTCGCCTCGGCGCTCCTCCTGATTCTGGTGATCCTGCTCCAGGAGCCAGAGGGCGGCGGTCTCGGCGAAGCCTTCGGGGGCGCCGCCTCCGAGACCTTCGGCCCCCGAGCCGGCGGGGTGAACAAGTTCACCTTCGCCCTGTTCGCCGTCTGGATCCTCTCCGCCCTGGGACTGCACTGGACCAGCGAGGGCGCGAGCGCCGGTTCGGTGATGGGGGACAACCCCGCTCCCCCGGTGGTCGGGACCAACCAGCCACCCTCTCCGGGAAACACCAGTCTCCCCGGAGACGCCGGAACCGGTCAGCCCCTGGTGCCCACGCCGCCCCAGCAGCAGTAGCGTCGTGACGGCGACTCGTTCGGACCCGGCCGCCGCCTTCCGGGCTGCTTTGCTGCGCAGCGAGGCCCTGCTCGAAGGGCACTTCCTGCTCTCCTCCGGGCGACACGCCGGACGTTACGTCCAGTGCGCGCGGCTCCTCCAGCATCCAGAACGGGCCGCCGCCGCCTGTGCCGACCTCGCCACCACGATCCGCGCCGCTTTGGGCGAGGACCGGCCCTTCGATCTGGTGCTCGGCCCTGCGATGGGGGCGGTGACCCTGGCCTACGAACTCGCCCGCGCCCTCGGGGTGCGCGGGATCTTCGCCGAACGCGCCCCCGAGGGTGGTTTCCGGCTCCGCCGCGGCTTCGCGATCCGCCCCGGCGAACGGGTGCTGGTCGCCGAGGACGTGGTGACCACCGGAGGCAGTGTCAAGGAGGTCCTTTCCCTGCTCGGGGAGCTGGACGCCGACCCCCGCGCGGTCGCCAGCCTGGTGAATCGTTCCAGCGGCGACGATCCCTTCGATGGACTGCCCTACTTCCGGCTGCTGGATCTGGAGGTCCCCTCCTGGGAGGCGGCGGACTGCCCCCTCTGTCGCGATCCGGGGATCGGACCGGCCACGAAACCCGGGAGTCGGCCCACTCCCGCCTGAGATGGCCTCCGTCCCGTCCCCGCCGCTCTGCAGCATGACCGGCTTCGGGCGCGGTCGTGCCTCCAACCCCACGGTTTCGGTGGAGGTCGAATTGCGTAGCGTCAACGGGCGCGGTCTGAACCTCAAGCTCCGGTTGCCGAGCGAGCGGATGGAGCTGGAATCCAAGGTGGAGGCCTTGTTGCGGACCCGCTTGGTGCGCGGCTCCGTGCAAGGGCAGATTCGCTTGCGGTTGCACGAGGGCCGTGCCTCCCAGTTGGACCGGGAAGTGGTGGCGCGTTACCTCCGACAGTGGCGGGCCTTGGAAAAGGATCTGGGACTGGAACAACGGATGCCCAGTCTGGGAGAGCTGCTGGCCTTGCCCGGTACGGTGGAGCATGCCCCCGAGCCGACCCGGATCGCCCAGGCCGTCCGACGTGGGGTCCTGGAGGCTACGGGGATCGCGGTGGAGGCGCTGGTCGAGAACCGGCGCAAGGAGGGCGAACGCCTGCGGCGGGAGCTGCGCGCCCTGCTCGACCGTCTGGCGCGGCAGCTCGACCGCGTCGAGAGACGTCTCCCCGCGGCGCTCGCCGAAGCCGCGGAGCGGCTGCGCGAACGGGTCCGGGCCGCGCTCGCCGCCGCCGGAGAGACCGACCCCATGGACCTGAGCCGTGAACTCGCGGTACTCGCCGAGCGTGCGGACGTGCGCGAGGAGGTGGCGCGGCTGGGCATTCACATCCAGCGGGTGCGTGCGGTACTCGATCGAGGGGGGGCCTGTGGGCGCGAACTGGAGTTCCTGATCCAGGAGTGCCACCGCGAGGTCACCACCCTCGGCAACAAGTCGGCGGACCTCAAGCTCTCCGAGCGGGTGGTCGCGATGAAGCTCCTCGTCGCCCAGCTCAAGGAGCAGGTGGCGAATGTCGAATAGACACGGACGCCTGGTGGTGCTCTCGGGGCCGACCGCCTCGGGAAAGTCCACGCTCTGGCGGCGGCTGGTGCAACACCCCGGGGTCGGTTTCTCGGTCTCCGCCACCACGCGTCCCCCGCGGCCCGGCGAGCGTGACGGCCGCGACTATTGGTTCCTCGACGAGGCCAGTTTCGACCGCCACCTCGCGGCCGGCGACTTCCTGGAGTGGGCGGAGGTGCACGGGCGACGCTACGGCACCCTGCGGTCACAGATCGAAGCCGCGCTGGAACGCGGGGAGGACATCGTCCTGGAGATCGACGTGGAAGGGGCCGCGCGAGTCCGGCGCAGCGGTCTGCCGGTGGTCAGCATCTTCGTGATGCCGCCCTCGATGGAAGCCCTGGAGGAGCGGCTGCGCAGGCGGGGGACCGAGGGCGAAGCCGAGATGGAGAAACGATTGAGTCGCGCCGCCGCCGAGATCGAGCGCGCTTCCGAATACGATCACGTGGTGGTGAACGACGATCTCGAGGACCTGGTCGCCGAGGTCGAGGGCATACTGGGGTTGGAGGGAGGATCATGAGCAATGTTCTGGTGGGCGTGTGCGGCTCCGCCGCCTGTTTCAAGTCGGTTGCGCTGTGTTCGGAACTCGCCAAGTGCGGGATGAGCGTGCAGGTGGTGCTGAGTCCCGCCGCGGCCCGCCTGGTGCGTCCCTTGCAGTTCTCCTGCGTGACCGGACGGCGTGCCCTTTCCGAGGAATGGGATCCCCGGGATCCGGCGGGCATGGATCACATCGCGCTGGCCCGGGCGGCCGATCTGCTCCTGATCGCGCCGGCGAGTGCGGACCGCATCGGGCGGCTCGCGCACGGCTTGACCGGTGATCTGTTGGGCAGCACGGTGATGGCCTTCGAGCAGGACAAGCCGCGGATTCTCGCTCCGGCGATGAACCCGGTCATGTGGCGTCATCCCGCCTTGCAGCGCAATCTGCTATTGCTCGAGGGCGACGAATGGCGGCGGATCGGGCCGGTGGAGGGCCTGACCGCTTGCGGCGAGGAAGGCGAGGGCCGCATGGTGGAGCCCGAGGAAATCGTCGAGGTCGTCCTCTCGGTCTTGCAGGGCGAGAAGGGATGAGCGCCTACCGGCCGCGCATCCTGGTCACCGCGGGACCGACCCGGGAGGCCATCGATCCGGTCCGTTTCCTCTCGAATCGTTCCTCGGGGCGCATGGGTTATGCGATCGCCCACGCGCTGCTGGACCAGGGCTACGACGTGTTGCTGGTGAGTGGCCCCGTGGCCCTGCCCGAGCCGGAGGGCATCACCCTCTTGCCGGTGGAGAGCGCCCGCGAGATGGCGGCGACTTGTCGGAATCTGTGGGGGGCTTGCGACGGCCTGGTGGCCGCCGCCGCAGTCGCGGATTACCGGCCCAGACGGGTCTCGCGGCGCAAGTTGAAGCGTGTCGAAGGGGAGGGGACGACCCTCGAGCTGGTTCCCAATCCCGACATCGTGCGGCGCCTGGCGCGGGGCAAGGGCGAACGCAAGGTACTCGGCTTCGCCTTGGAGAGCAGCCACCGGGAGGCCAACGCGCGGCGCAAACTGGTCGAGAAGCGGCTCGACTGGGTGGCCCTGAACGGGCCCGAGGCGCAGGGAGCCTGGTCCTCCAGCTTGCTGCTCCTCGGGGCCGACGGCGAGCGCCGAGCCCTCGGCCCCGCCGCCAAGGAGGACCTGGCTCGGGAACTGGTCGCCTTCACCTTCGGTCCCGCCAAGGCCTACCGGTGGCGGGCCGCGTCCTCACCCCGGTGAGCGGGGCGAGCGCTGCCAGCTCCCGAAGTGGAGCGGGCCCTCCGCTCCGACCGCGATGATGTCCTCGATGCGGACTCCGTAGTGCCCGGGTACGTAGATCCCGGGCTCGTCGGAGAAACTCATCCCCGGGGCGAGGATCACGCGGGAACCGCCGTCGAGGTAGGGGGATTCGTGCCCTTCGAGGCCGATGCCGTGGCCCAAGCGGTGAGTGAAGACCTGGAATCCGGGCGGATATCCGGCGGCTTCGATGACTGCGCGGGCCGCGCGATCGACGCTGCGACATTCCTTCCCCGCTTGCAGGGCCGCGAAGGCGCGCTGTTGGGCCTCCTGGACCGTCTTCCACGCCCGGTCGAAATCGGGCGGGATCGGGCCTTCCGGCACCCAGCTGCGGGTGTTGTCGCTCTGGTACTCGTGCAGTTCGCCGCCGGTGTCGATCAAGAGGCCCTCACCGGTGTGGAGCTTGCGCGGGGCGGTGCCGCCGTGCGGGTAGGCGGCGTCGGGGCCGATCAGGGCCAGTACCCAGATGTTGCGCAGTCCCAATCGGGCTTGCGCGTGGCGGACCAGTGCTGCGATCTCATCTCCCCTCATGCCGGGACGAATGTGCTCGGCGGCGGCGGCGATTCCCCGTTGGGTGAGTTCGTTGGCCCGACGCAGGAGGGCGAGTTCGTGGGCATCCTTGCGCCCTCGCAAGTCGGTGAGCAGGGCGCTTCCGGCTTCGATGCGCAGTTGGGGAGCCAAGGCCGCCAGCCCCTGGGGGAAGCGGACCCGCAGCGAGGGCTCCACGACCAGCCGTTCCACCCCGCGCGCTTCCAGCGCCGCCGCGAGGGGGCGGAAGGGGTATTCGTCCTCTTGCCAGGTCAGGATCTCCCCGCCGGGCCCCTCCGGGGCATCGATTCGCAGCCGCGCGCGCCCTTCCTCGAACGCCGGGCAGAGCCAGAAGTGGCTGCCGTCGGCGAGGACGACCAGGGCGAAGAGTCGTTCCGAGAGTCCCCAGGAGAAGCCGACCAGGTAGCGCATGGTGGCTCCCCCTTCCAGGAGCAGGGCGTCCAGCCCGCGGTCGGCGAGGAGGGTGCCCAGGAGTTTGCGCCGCGCGGCGCGCTCCGGGGGCTGGATCGCTTCCACGCTGCCGCTCTGGTCGCGCAGATCAGCGAAGAGTTCGTCCAGGCGGAGTTCTCGTTCCGCCGCGGCGGAGGAGTCCGAGCCGGGAGCGGAGGACGGAACGGGGCCGCTGCACGCGGCGCTCCCCGCGGCTCCGGCCAGACAGGCGCTCGCTCCGAGGAAGCCGCGACGGGTCAGGAGGCGGTCGGGACGCATCCCCGGGAGGATACGCCTTTTCGGCTCCTGGTCTTCCCCAGGTAGCGCCAGCTCCCGAGCAGGAGGATCAGGGATTCCACGCCGAGATAGAGCATGACCCAGGGCAGGCCCCCTTCGGCGAAGCCATAGGAGTGCAAGCCCGTCCCGAGTACGAAGTTCACCCCGTAGTAGGTCATGATCACCGCGAGGAAGGAGACGATGCTGCTGATCGCGAGGCCGAAATTGCTCAACCATCCCGCGAAGCGTGCGTGGACCAGGACCATGTACACGAACATCGTGATCAGGGACCAGGTCTCCTTGGGATCCCATCCCCAGTAACGGCCCCAACTCTCGTTGGCCCAGATCGCTCCGAAAGCGATGCCCGCGCAAAGGAAGAGCACCCCGACCTGGAGGGTCTTGTAGAGCAACCCGGAGATGCTGCGGAGCTGGTGGGTCTTGCCGGGCCGGGCGATCTGGAGGAAGAGGAGCAGGTGGCCCATGGCCATGGCCAGCGCGAAGGCGGAATAGGAGAGCATGATCGTCATCACGTGGATCGACAACCAGGAAGTGTTCGCGAGCACCGGGACCAGAGGGTTGATCGAAGAATCCAGGGGGAGGTTCTGGGCGAAGAGCAGGGCCAGGAAGCCGGTGGCCGAGGCGGCGATCCCGAACCAACTCTTGCCGCTGAAGAGCTCCAGGACGAGGCCGATCGCGACCACTCCCCAGGCCATGAAGACCAGGGATTCGTACATGTCGGAGACCGGGGCATGACCCGCCACGGACCAGCGGAGACCGAAACCCAGGGTGTGGAAGGCGAGTCCCAGGAGGAGTGCCAGGATCCCCAACCGATGGCCCATGCGCTTGCGGCTTCCCACGGCATAGACCAGGAGCAGGAAAGCAGCGAGATCGAAGAGCCAGGCCTTCTGGTAGGGCTGGAAACGATTCAGGAAGAGTTCGCGGGCGAGGATACCGGATGTGGGGTAGGCCTCGGGGTTCACGGCGCGCAAGGCGATGCTCAGAGCCTGGGCTTCCCTTCCGAAGGCGATGCCGTCCCCGTGGGCGTATGCCGCGGCGAGGCGCGAGAAACCCTGATAGATGGCCTGGTGTTTCGGGTCGGGATCCTCGCGAAGCATGTCGGGCGTGGACCAGGCTCCGTTCTCCCGCAGCACCGGTACGATCGTCAGTGCCGTGCCTTCGACCCAGGAGGCCACCCGTTCCAGCTTGTCGTAGACTTTGGCCGCGTCGGCCTCTACCGGGGACAGTCCCTCCTCGGCTTCGCGCTTGCGGAGGGCCGCGGTGGCGATTCGTTGGAAGGCGGGGTTCCCTCGCAAGGCGAGGAATGAGAAACGCCGTTGCTCGACGGGAAAGCCCAACGCACGTTTCAAATCCGGATTGTCCAGGCGGATGTAATCCCGTCCGATGAAGTCCGAAGTGGCGAAGTGGTAACCCCAGATCAGCTCCAGGGGGTGGAGGCCATCCAGGGTCGTGCGGCCGCTGACGGCGCGCACCGATTCGCGCGCGAAGCTGTCCAGCGGTTTGAGGCGCCCATCGGCGAGGATCGCCCAAGCGGCGGTTTCTTCGACCGGCGGGGACGCGGACTGGGCGCCGAGGCGGGGGGAGACCCCGATGCCCAAACCGAGGAGCAGGAACAAGGGGAGTGCTTTCACGGGATGGTGGCGTAGGGCGGGGACCCGTCGGCGGCGGTTTCTTCGACCGCGGCGAGGTCTGGATTCGGCGGCGCGGAGGATCGGGATTTCGAGGGCAGGTAACCGGAACCGCTTCGGGAATCGTGCTCGTGATGGTGGTGGCGACCATCGCCCAGGAGGTACCAGGCGACGCCGAAGATCAGGATCACGAATGCCAGGTAGACGATGGGGGCGCCGGGATCCCTCGCGACGGAGAGGATCGAGGTGTCGGGAGCACCGTTCCTACCGAGTACGTAGCCGCTCTGGAAGATGCGGAATCCGGCGAAGTCCAGGGGCTCGTTCATCGAGATCTCCGCCCCGTGGGCGGGACGGTTGTGGTCCCGGGAGGCCAGGACGATGCGACTGGTAAAGGCGGAAGGACGACCGCTACCGGGGTGGTAATCGAGTTCGAAGTCCTCCAGGCGAACGACGAAGGGGAGGGGGTGGCGGCGCTGTCGCAGAGCCAGGTGAAAGGCATGGCCGTCCAGGAGCAAGCCCGTGGAGGATCCGAGTTCCAGCCAGGTCTGGACCTCGTCGTCGCCGTGTCGCAGGAGGAACTTCGCCACCGGATGGCCGCCGGTCTCCCCCTCGTTCGCGGCCCGGCCTTGGAGGAGGAGGCGAGCATGGTCCTCGAGGGTCTCCACGGTCAACTGGTAGGGGAGCCCTGGGAGTTGGGTGGTTTCCCCGACCTCCAGTCGCTGGGCGGCATGGCGTCCGTCGCCGTCCGTCACGCGCAGGAAGAGAGAATCGGGGGCCGGACCCCGGAGCAAGGTGATCAGAGGGGAGGAGGAACTGGCGTCCT
>CAYVRL010000024.1:0-11997 GCA_964454065.1 uncultured Planctomycetales bacterium
GACCTCCTCCGGATCGCTGCGGAGGACGTGGAGGGCCATGCGCTCGGCACTGCGGGGGCCGACCCCGGGAAACCGCTCCAAGGCCCGGATCAGGCGCTCCAGGGGCTCGGGGAAGGCCACGCCTACATCAAGCCGGGCAAACCCAAACCCCCGGTCACGGCAGCCAACTCCTTGCGGGCGGTCTCCTCCACCTGACGCATGGCTTCGTTGACCGCGGTGACGATCAGATCCTCCAGCATTTCGCTTTCGCCGTCGGCGAGTGCCTGCGGATCGATGTGCAGCTCCAGGAGTTCGTGGGCTCCGTTCACCACCGCCCGGACCACACCCCCGGCGCGTCCCTCGTAGCGACGGCGAGCCAGTTCCTCCTGCTTGGCGGCCACTTGCTTCTGCATCTGCTGGGCCTGTCGAAGCAGCCCACCGAGGTCTCCGAGAGATCCTGCCATGACTCTAGGGTACTTCCTCCATCCCATCGAAGGTCTGGCGGAGCCGCTCTCCCAGCGGATCCGAAGCGACGGGAGCTTCCTGGAAGCGGATCTCCCACGGCCCGGGGCTGCCAGGAAGCTCTCGCAAGAACCGGGAGGTGGCCGGATCCTCCAGGACCGCTCGATCCCGCGGGGAAGGTCTGCGCAAGAGCAGGGAAACCCCGTCCTCGCCGACCCGGGCCTCGATCAGGAAGGAACGCAGGATCTGGCCCAGGGTCCTTTGCTCCTGCAGGACGCGGTCCAGCAGGGGGCCGATGTCGACCGCGGGGGAAGGGGGCGCGGGGTCGCGAGAGGGAGCCGAGGGAACGGATGGGGAGGAGGGAGCAGAGGGAGCGGAAGGAGCCGAGGAAGCCTCCTCGCGAACCCCGGCGAGCAGTTCACCGGTGGCGAGGAAATGGCCGAGCCGAGCGGCGCGGAGAAGGGTCCATTCCACCAGGGCCCGGGCCGCGAGCGGCGCCTGGCGGATCCGCCCCTCGAGGGTGAAGAGCATGCCGAGCAGGGTCTCGAGGCGGTCGCGGCCGAATTCCCGGGCCAGGGCCAGCATCCGCTGCTTGCGCTCCGCGTCCGGCTCCACTCCGAGGGCGTCCTCCCCCAACAAGGCGACGTGGAGGAGGTCACGGAGCGCGTCCACCGCCTGCTCCACCAGATCGCGTTCGGTTCCGCCCCGACTCAAGAAGGCGTCGACGCCCCGCAGGATCTCGGGGGCATCGTCCGCCGCCACCGCCTCGTAGAGGCTCAGCCAGCGCTCGGGACGGGCGAGACCGGCGATCATCTCCAGATCGTCGAGGGTGGGAACCCCCTCGGCAACGGCGAGTACTTGATCCAGCATCGACTCCGCGTCGCGCAGACCACCGCGACAACCCCGCGCCAGGGCCGCGAGGACGTCCTCCCCTACCGGCACGCCCTCCTGTTCGCAGACCCAGCGCAACTTCTCCCGGATGTCCGCCTCCCGCAGACGCCGAAACTCGAAGACCTGGCAACGGGAAGTGATGGTTTCCGGAATCTTGTGGGGATCCGTGGTCGCGAAGAGGAAGACCGCGTGTCCGGGAGGCTCCTCCAAGGTCTTCAGGAGGGCGTCGAAGGCCGGCCCGGAGAGGCGCTGGACCTCGTCGATGATGTAGATCTTGCGCCGGTCGCGCAGGGGCCGGTAGTGGACCCGGTCGCGGATCGCCCGGACGTCGTCCACCCCGTTGTTGGAGGCACCGTCGATCTCCACCACGTCCACATCGGCCCCGCCCTCGATCTCCCGGCAAGCATCGCATTCCAGGCACGGGGTGACGGTGGGTCCCTCCGCGCAGTTCAAGGACTTGGCGAGGATGCGGGCCGTGCTGGTCTTGCCGACCCCACGCGGACCCACCAGCAGATAGGCTTGCCCGACCCGTTCCCGTTCGATCGCTCGGGTCAAGGCGTGGACGATGTGTTCCTGCCCGATGACCTGGGCGAAGGTGCGCGGGCGGTATTTCCTGGCCAGGACGCGGTAGGACATCAGGGGCGCAGCTTACCGGAAAAAGGGAGGGAGAACGCGACTGGAGCCGGAGGCCCGAGGTGCCGCGGCGCCCGGACGACGCTCCTTAGGGCTGCTCCGTTCCCGGCCTGACCCGGTTCGAAGTGCGCCCGTCGCGCGGTCCCGAGCCCCCGGCTCCAGCAGCGTTCGAGGGAGGAAGGGTGGGGAGTGAGGATGGATGGCGGAGAGGGTGGGATTCGAACCCACGGTGCCTTGCGACACACACGCTTTCCAAGCGTGCTCCTTCGGCCACTCGGACACCTCTCCGGAACACTCCAAAGGAACGGATTCACCGAGGAGCGGCGAATCGGGAACTGGCGGAGAGGGTGGGATTCGAACCCACGGTGGCCGCAAGGCCACACTGGTTTTCGAAACCAGCCCGTTCGGCCAGCTCCGGCACCTCTCCCTTGGAAGGCGCAGATGATAGCGTTTCCCTAGGCCCTCCGAACCCGAAAAAAGCGGCGCAGGAGTTCCGCGGAACGCTCGGCCAGCACGCCGCCTCGGCTCTGGACCCGATGGTTGAGACCGGGAAGCTCCAGCAGGCGGGCCAGCGAAACCACCCCGCCGAATTTCGGGTCCGCGGCCCCGTAGACCAGCCGCGCGACTCGGGCATGGATCAGGGCCCCTGCGCACTGCAAGCAAGGTTCGAGGGTGCAGATCAGCTCCGCCCCCTCCAGGCGCTTCTCCCCGACCTCCGCGAAGGCCTGGCTGAGGGCCAGCATCTCCGCGTGCGCGGTGGGGTCGCGGAGTTCCTCCACCCGATTACCGGAGGCACCGAGGAGGCGGTTCCCCCGCACGACCAAGGCCCCGATCGGCACTTCGTCCCGGGCGGCGGCGGCGGCGGCCTCTCGCAGGGCCCACTCCATCAGGCGCAGATCCCGTTCCTCGGGAGTGGCGGGTTCGCGCAGCGGGAAGAGCAGCCGCATGGGCTAGGAATGGTGCGCCTGGAAGGATTCGAACCCTCAGCCTCCTGATCCGTAGTCAGGTGCTCTATCCAGTTGAGCTACAGGCGCAACGGGCCGCAGATTTCACCCTCGCCGGGCGGCTCCGTCAAGCGGGAAACCGGACTTCGCCCTCGCGACTTCACGGGCCAACCCCTCCGACAGAGGGATCCGCGCTTCCCACGAGAGCAGTTCCTCGGCGGCGGGGCTCTCGCAGGACCAGGCGGAGGCACCGAGTTCGTGGATCTTGTCCAGATTCAGGTAGCGAGGGAAGCCGCACAGCCTCCGCACCGGACTGCATACTCCGGCGAGGGTCCAGGCCAGGGGCAAGGGAACGGGAAGCAGACGAGCACGTCGTCCGGCCAGAGCAGCGATCCGTTCCATGAGTTCCGCGGGGCTCGGGCGCTCGGGGCCGCTGACGTGGAAGATCCTGCCGAAGGCCGCCCCGGGAGCTTCCAGGGCCGCCACCAGAGCCCCCGCGAGGTCCTCGACGTGGAGGAGGGAGAGGTGGGCCGGTCCGGGCCGAGGGAGCGGCACCGGCAGACCGCGGACGAGAGCCCGGATCATGGGAGCGAAGGCCGGATCCCCCGGCCCATAGACCGCCGGGGGACGGAGCACGATGAGTCCGGAAAAGCCCCGGGCCGCCACCTCCCGCTCTCCCGCCAGTTTGCTGCGCCCGTAACGACTGATCGGATGGGGTGGCTCTCCATCCCGGACCGGATCCCCCGGGCCGGTCGCCGCCAGGCTGGAGAGCTGGACCCAGCGCTCCAGCCCCGGAACCCCACGGCAGGCCTCGGCGAGATGAGCGGAACCGAGCCGGTTCACCCGGTCGAAGTCTCGCAAGTGCCGCGGAGCCACGGCTCCGGCGAGATGGACGACCGCGTCCACACCCTCCCCGATGCCGCGGAGGGAATCGGGGTCCACCAGGGAACCAGGCCAGATATCCACCAGGGACTCCTTCCCGGGCGGTACCTGCAATCGGGAGGAAGTCCTCACCAGGGTCCGGACGGCCCAGGAGCGAGCGACCAGGGCCCTCAGCAGGACCCGACCCACGAAACCGGATCCCCCCGTCAGGAGCACCTTCATGAGCAAGATTCTAGGTGGAGGGTCGGTATAAGGCTTTACCGCGGGCAAGGGAGAAGGGAGAATCTGCGGGAACATGGAGCGCGACCTTTTCCTCAAGTGCCGCCCCCCCCAGGACTACACCCTGCTCCAGGAGTCCGGCCTCTACCCCTATTTCCGACCCATCACGGCCTCGGCGGGAACCGAGATCGAGATCGACGGCCACCGGGCCCTGATGTTCGGCTCCAACAACTATCTCGGGCTGACGCACGACCCTCGCGTCCAGGAAGCCGCCTGTCGGGCGGTCCGGGACTTCGGGACCAGCTGTACCGGCTCGCGCTTCTTGAACGGCACCCTCGATCTCCATGTCCAACTCGAGGAGGAACTGGCCCGCTTCCTCGACAAGGAGGCCTCCCTGGTCTTCTCCACCGGCTACCAGACCTGTCTCGGGGTCATCACCTCGCTGGCCGGGCGAGAGGACTTGATCCTCTGCGACCGGGAGAACCACGCCTCCATCATCGACGGTTGCCGACTCTCCTTCGCCGAACTGCGCAAGTTCCCCCACCGGGACCTCCAGGCTCTCGAACGCTTGCTCTCGACCGCCGACGGCCGCGGCTGCCTCCTGATCACGGACGGCGTGTTCAGCATGATGGGCGACCTCGCCCCTCTGCCCGGGATGGTGCAACTCGCCCACGCCCACGGCGCTCGCCTGCTGGTGGACGACGCCCATGGCTTTGGCGTGCTCGGCCCCAAGGGCGCGGGCACCCCCGACCACTTCGGCCTCGACGGCCAGGTGGACCTGGTCATGGGTACCTTCTCCAAGGCGATGGCTGGAATCGGAGGCTTCTGCGCGGGCCCCCGCGAGGTCGTGGAGTACATCCGGCATCGGGCGCGAACGATGATCTTCAGCGCCTCGATCCCTCCCGCGGTGTGCGCGGCGAGCCTGGCCGCTCTGCGGATCATTCGCGAGGAGCCGGAACGCCGCGAGTGGGTCCGGGAGTTGGCCAACCGCGCCCGGGCGGGCCTCGGCGAACTGGGATTCGACACCGGCCTCTCCGAGTCGCCGGTGGTCCCGGTGGTCCTCGGAGAACGCGAACTCTGTTTCCGGACCTGGAAGGAACTGCTCGAGGAAGGGATCTTCGTGAATCCGGTCACCTCCCCCGCGGTCCCCGCGGGCATGGACTTGTTGCGCTGTTCCTTCATGGCCACGCACACCGAAGAGCACCTCGCCGTGTTCCTGGAGGCCTTCCGGCGGGTGCGCGAACGCCTGGGGCCGGTGGAACAACGCCGTGGAATCTGAGAACTCCCGCTCGCCGCTAGAGTAGGGATCGGCGAGCATGGAACCCTTCGTCCACCTCCACGTCCACACCGAGTATTCCCTGCTCGATGGCGCCAACAGGATCGACGCCCTGGTCGAAGCGGCGGTTCGCGATGGACATTCCTCGCTGGCGATCACCGACCACGGCAACCTCTTCGGCGCCATCCAGTTCTACAAGGCCTGCCGCGCGGCCGGAGTCCGCCCGATCCTCGGTTGCGAAGCCTATCTCGCTTCCCGCTCGCGCCTGGAGAAACACTCGCGGCGCGACAACCCCTATTCCCACTTGACCCTGCTCGCGCGCGACGCCGAGGGCTGGCACAACCTGATGAGGCTGACCTCGATCGCCCATCTGGAAGGCCAGCACTTCCGCCCTCGCATCGACATGGAGGTCCTGAGTCGATATGCACGAGGCATCACCTGCCTCTCCGGTTGCATGTCCGGACCCGTCAACCGACGGCTCCGCGAGGGGGACGAGAACGGCGCCATGGAAACCGCCGGGGCCTTGCAGGAACTCTTCGGTCGCGAACATTTCTTCCTGGAAGTGATGCGCAACGGCATGGAAGTCCAGGACCGACTGACGGAGGGCATGGTGCGCCTCCAGCCCCGCATCGACGCCCCCCTGGTCGCCACCAACGACATCCACTATCTGCGCCACGAGGACTGTCAGGTCCAGGACGCCCTGCTCTGTCTGCACCAGAACGCCAAGCTGCACGACGAGAAGCGCTGGCGGATGGATTCCGACACCTTGTTCTTCCGCTCCGCCGCGCAGATGAATCGGATCTTCGAGGACCTCCCGGAAGCGCTCCGCAATACCATGCTGGTGGCCGAGCAAGTGGATCTCGACATCGAACTGGGCCGACACCGCCTGCCCTCCTTCACCCCGGACGACGGGAGCGAACCCGAGGATTTCTTTCGACGCCTCTGCGAGGAAGGTTTTGCGCGCCGTTATCCCGGCAACCCTCCGGAAGCGCGGGAGCGCCTCGAATACGAGATGAAGGTCATCCAGGACATGGGCTTCGTCGCCTACTTCCTGATCGTATGGGATCTAATCCGCCACGCTCGCGAAGTCGGTATCCCGGTCGGCCCGGGGCGCGGTTCCGCCGCCGGCTCGCTGGTTGCCTATGCCCTGGACATCACCCGCATCGATCCCCTGCGTTACGACTTGATCTTCGAACGTTTCCTGAATCCTTCCCGCATTTCGATGCCCGATATCGACATCGATTTCTGCAAGGACCGGCGTGAGGAGATGCTCGAGTACGCCCGCCAGCGCTACGGCGAGGACCGGGTCTGTCAGATCATCACTTTCGGCAAACTCAAGGCCAAGAACGCGCTCCGCGACATGGCGCGAATCCTCGACATTCCCCTGGGAGAGGCCGATCGCGCCGCCAAGAAGGTTCCCGATGGTCCCAAGGTGGAACTCCACGAGGTCCTGGAATCGGAACCGGAGCTGGCCGCGGTCGCACGGCTCTCTCCCGCCAACCAGAAGTGGTTCGATCTCGCCCTGCGAGTCGAGGGTTTGACCCGCAACGCCGGAGTCCACGCCGCCGGAGTGATCATTTCCGATGCCCCCTTGCAGGAGATCATTCCGCTCTCTCGCCAGAACGGCGCCGTCACCACCCAATGGGACATGAAGGTCTGTGAGGAGTTCGGACTCCTCAAGATGGACTTCCTGGGTCTGCGGACTCTCACCATCCTGGCGGACGCGGTCCGCATGGTGAGCGAACGCAGCGGTGAGGAGTTGCACCTGGATCAGCTCCCCCTGGACGATTCGGCGACTTTCGAACTGCTTCGCGCCACGGACACCGAGGGCATCTTCCAGCTCGAATCCGGGGGCATGCGGCGTCTCCTCGCCCGCTTGCGGCCCGATTGCTTCGAGGACCTGATCGCGGTGCTGGCGCTCTTCCGGCCCGGCCCCCTGGGCTCCGGGATCCACGAGATCTACGCCCGCCGGAAGCACGGGGAGGAGGAGGTCTCCTACCCCCATCCGCTGCTCGAGGAGGTCTTGAAGGAAACCTATGGAGTCCTGATCTACCAGGAGCAAATCATGCGCGTCGCCCAGCGCATGGGCGGGTTCAGCCTCGATAAGGCGGACACCCTGCGCAAGGCCATGGGCAAGAAGAAACCCGAGTTATTGCCCCCTTTCGAGAAACCTTTCCTCGACGGCGCCGCGGAACGCGGGGTGCCCACGCGGGTGGCCCGTGAAGTCTGGGAAATGATGACCAAGTTCGCGCAGTACGGCTTCAACAAGAGCCACTCGGCGGCCTATGCCATGGTCACTTACCAGGCGGCCTGGATGAAGGCCCACCATCCCGCCGAGTTCTATGCCTCGAGCCTCACTCACGAGGCCTCCGATTCGGACAAGCTCCGGGTTCTGATCGAGGATGCCCGCCACCACCGGATTCCCGTTCTCCCTCCCATGGTCGGCCTCTCCGGCCCCAGCTTCTCCGTGGATCCGGAAGGAGCGGTCCGCTTCGGGCTGGCGGCGGTCAAGGGGATCGGCGCAGGCGCCGCGCAGATCCTATCCGAACTGCGTGGAACCAAGGCCCATGAGGCTTTCTCCGATCTGGACGAATTCCTGGTCGAAGCCGTGGCCGCCGGGGTGAACCGGGTGGCCATCGAGAGTTTGATCAAGGCCGGAGCCTGTGATGCCTTCGGGATGACCCGTCTGGACATGCTCCAGGATCTGGAGGGGCGCATGCGTAGCGCCCAAGCCCGCGCCCGAGACCGTGCCAGCGGCCAGCAGTGGTTGTTCGGATCCAGCGCCCCGGCGGCAACCGTCCCGGCTCGGGAGACTTCTTCCCCGCTGGCCGCGGTCCACTCGGCCCTCCGCGCTCTGGACGACGAGGAGAGGCGTCGCACCCTGGCCCTGGAGAAGGAGGCTCTCGGCCTCTACCTCACCCGGCATCCGCTGGACCCCTATCGGGAAGTCCTTCCAGGAATCTCCCGTTGGAGTTCCCGGAACCTCCAGGAGGTGGAGGACCGCAGCCTGGTCTCGATCGCCGGAATCGCGACCTTGGTGGAAATCCGGGGAACCCGCCGGGATCCTTCGCGGAAGTTCGCGCGACTCCGGATCGAGGATCTCTACGGATCCGTGGCCGCCCTGGCCTGGCCCAGCACCTTCGAGGAATATCGGGAATGTCTGGTCGAAGACTTCATCGGCTTCTTCCACGGGCAGATCGATCAGGGCGGAGAAGCCCCGACCCTGCTCCTGGAGAAGGTGGAAGCCTTGCCCTCCCCCATGGAACTCAGCCTCTCTGGAAGTCTGGAACTGGAACTGGACTCCGTGGATCCACCTCTCGAGGAAATCGCTGCGATCCTGCGCGCCCATCATGGGGAATCCACCGTCCGTTTCCGTTACCGGGACCAGAATGGGCAAGCCCATTCGATCCGCGCCGCATCCCTCTGGTCGGTGAAGTTGGAAACCCGCCTGGTGGAGGAATTGCGCGCTCTGCTCGGTACGGAAGCGGTGCGTATCCTGCCCGATCAGGGGCCGGTGAAGAAAGCGAAACCGCCTCGCTGGCAGCGAAGCGGTTCTTGATGGACCACGGGGAGAGGCGGATCCTATTCGTCGCTTTCGGCGGCCAGGGAATCCGTGGAGGAACGCTCCACCAGTTCGAACAGGGCCCGGGGTGCCTTGTCTCCCAGGCGCGGCCTGGCGAGTTTCAGGATGCGAGTGTATCCCCCGGGCCGATTCTGGAAGCGCGGGCCGAGGACCGAGAAGAGTTTGTCCACCGGATCCTTCTGATTCCCGAGCAAAGCGAGTGCCCGCCGGTAATTGTGGAGGTTCTTGACCTTGGCGAGAGTGATCAATTTCTCGACGAAGGGCCGATGCGCCTTGGCCTTGACCAGGGTGGTCTCGATCCGTTCGTGCTCGATCAGGGCAATGGCGAGATTGCGGGCGAGAGCCCGACGATGAGCCCCGGTCCGGGAGAGATTGTTGGTCTTGACGCGGTGACGCATGATGCGACTCTCCTAGGAGTTGGTGGAGATCCCCTCCTCCTTCTGCATGCCGATACTCAGATCGAGTTCGGCCAGTTTCTTCTCGATTTCGGTGAGAACGGTCTGTCCGAGATTCTTGATCCCGAGTAGGGTTTCCTTGTCCTTGTAGACCAGATCAGCGAGGGTGAGGATCCCCGCGGTGTCCAGGCAGTTCCGGGCCCGGGTGGAGAGCTCCAGCCGTTCGATGGGCTCTTCGAGCAGCGTACTCAGACGCTCTCGACGCCGCTCGGCGGCCGCATCGATGGCCTGGACCTGGCGAACCACCGCCACTCCGTGGGCGGGTTGGGCGAACTGCACGAAGGGATTCAAATGTTTGCGGTAGATCTTGGCTGCTTCGGTCAGAGCCAGGACCGGATCCACGGTGCCGTCCGTCCACACCTCCAGGACCAAGCGGTCGAAGTTGGTGAACTTCCCGACCCGGGTGGCCTCCACCGCGTAACGCACACGCAGGACCGGGGAGAACCCGGCGTCGAGGGGGATGATGCCGATCTCGTCCATCGGTTCCCCGGTTTCCTCCGCGGCGACGAAGCCGCGGCCCCGGCGCACCGAGAGGGTGACCTGGAAACGGGTGTCCGCGCCGCTGATCGTGCAGATGTGCAGGTCCGGATTGATGATCGTCACCCCAGACGGGCACTCGATGTCCGCACCGGTGACCTCACCGGGACCACTCTTGTCGATGCTCAAGCTGACCGGGGCCTGCCCCTCGATCTTGACCAGGAGCCGTTTGAAGGCGAGGACCAGATCGGTCACGTCCTCGACCACGCCGGGAATGGATTTGAACTCGTGCTCCACGCCCTCGATCCGCACCGAGGTGACCGCGGTGCCCTCGATGGCACCGAGCAGCACCCGGCGGAGTCCGTTGCCGATCGTGTGACCGAAACCCCGTTCGAAGGGCTCGACCACGAAGCGGCCGTAGGTGTTGGTGGCCGAGGCCTCGTCATGGACGACTCCCGAGGGGAGTTCGAAGTCACGCCAGCGAATGCGCATCATGTTCTTGAAAGCCTCCTGAACCGGGCTACTTGGAGCAGAGCTCCACGATGAACTGTTCCTGAATGTCCTGGAAGCGCATGTCCTCGCGCGCCGGGACCTGAAGGATGCGGATGGTCATGTTGCCGGAATCCACTTGGACCCACCCCGGCAAGGAACCCTCTGAACTGAGAGCAAGGCAATCCTTCACCAGCTTCTGGGACTTCTCGTTGGCGACGGGGGCAATCACGTCTCCAGGGCGAACCAACATGCTGGGAATATCGACCTTGCGGCCATTCACGGTGAAGTGGCCGTGATTGATGAGCTGGCGGGCGTGCGGTCGGGAAAGCGACATGCCGCACAGATCCACGACATTGTCGAGGCGCCGCTCGAGCAGGGACATCAGATTGACGCCGGTGTTCCCACGCAGTCGTTCGGCCATCTTGAAGTAGCGCTTGAACTGCCGTTCCATCACTCCGTAGATCCGCTTGACCTTCTGCTTCTCGCGGAGATGCACCCCATAGTCGGAGAGGCGACGGGTCCGGGAGCGGACATTCATGCCAGGGGGTACGTTGCGCCGGTCCACGGCACACTTGTCGCTGGAGCAACGACGACCCTTGAGGAACAGCTTGTAGCCTTCCCGGCGACAAAGACGACAGACATTTCCGGTGTAACGAGCCATGGGTCAGGCGCGGCGCTTCTTGCGGGGACGGCAGCCGTTGTGCGGCAGCGGGGTAACGTCTTCGATGGAGAGGATCTTGAGGCCCCCTTGATGAAGTCCTCGAACCGCGCTCTCGCGGCCCGAACCGGGACCCTTGACCCGAACTTCGACTTCCCGCAGACCCATCTTGTAAGCGGATTCAGCGGCCCGCTTGGCGGCGGCCTGAGCGGCGAAGGGGGTGGATTTCCGGGAACCCTTGTAACCGACGATCCCGGAGGATCCCCAGCCGATCACGTTCCCCTGCGGGTCGGTCAAGGTGGTCAAGGTGTTGTTGAACGTGGAGCGGACATGGGCAATGCCCTTGGCCCCGACCTTGCGGCCCTTGCGTTTCGTGGATTTGGCGGCACTCATGGTTGCGTTCGCTTCGACTCCCCTACTTCATCGCCTTGACGGATTTCTTGCCGGCCACGGTCTTCTTGGGCCCCTTCCGGGAACGGGCGTTGGTGCGAGTCCGCTGCCCACGAACCGGCAAACCCCGCCGATGGCGCAGTCCCCGGTAGCAAGCGATGTCCCGAAGCCGGTTGATGTTTTGCGCATTGCGGCGTCGCAGCGCCCCTTCCACCAGGAAGTTGCTCTCCAGGTAGGTGGCGATGGAGCCGAGATCTTCGTCGCTCAAATCCTTGGCGCGTCGGTCGGGGTCGAGACCGAGAGCGTCACAGGTCTGACGAGCGGCCGTGGGACCGACTCCGTAGATGTAGGTCAGCGCAATGATGGTGCGCTTCTTGTCGGGGATTTCGACGCCGATGAGACGGGCCATGGGATTACCTCAATCAGCCTTGACGCTGTTTGTGACGGGGATCGCGGCTGCAGATGACGCGCAGCTTGCCGTGCCGGCGAATGATCTTGCAGTAGTCGCAAATGCGACGGACGCTACTTCGGACTTTCATGCTTGGCGATGCGTTTCTCTGCTCCTAACGTCGTCTCTTCCGCCCCCGACCGCCGCGCCGCCGCCGTGTACTCGGGCGGCGTTCGCCCCGGTAGATGATCCGGCAGCGAGTGAGGTC
>CAYVRL010000025.1:0-11996 GCA_964454065.1 uncultured Planctomycetales bacterium
GGACCCATGGTAGGCACTCACTCATGCTTCAGGCTATCCATGCTGGGGCTTGGTGGGAGTATCGTCGCCACCCGGTCGAGAACGATTGGCATCAGGGATGGATCGAACCCCAGGGCGCGGATTCAGCGGGTCGGCCGCTCCTGCGCTGGCGCAACGCCGCGGGAGTGAGCTGGACCCTGCGCCCGGATCTGCGCGCGGGGAGACTCCGCTGTGCCGCCGACGATCCCCACTTCGGCCCCCAGCATCCACACGGCGCGGACTCCAGGATCCTGCCGCGCCGGGATCCGAGCGGCGACTGGCGACCGGAAATCGCCGGCTTCCGCTTCCTCGGCGGAACCTACACTCGCGAGGCTCCATGAACGAAACTCCCCCCGATCCCGCACCGATCCGCGAACTGGCCTGGGCGCACATTCGCAGCAGCACCCTGGCGGCCGCGGTGGAACTCCAGATCTTCAGCGCCTTGGGTCGCGCGCCGGGGCAGGGTGTCGCCGGCTTGGGTCGCGAGCTGGGCTGCTCCGAGCGCGGGCTGCGCGCCCTGCTCGACGCCCTGGTGGCGATGGAGCTCCTGGAAAAGGACGGGGAGAGCCCCGGGGAGCGCTATCGCAACGCCCCCCTCGCCGCCTCCTACCTCGACGAGAACAGTGCGGACTACCTGGGGGATTGGCTCGCCGATCCGCGACCGGCGGAGGACTGGCGGCGGCTCGCGGAGTGCGTACGCAGTGGACGCCCGCTGGGGACCGTGCACGAGCGCGAGAGCGCGGAGGACTTCTTCCCGCGCCTGATTCCGATGCTGCACGCGGTCTTCCGCGAACCCGCGCGGCGCGGGGCGGCGGAACTTCTGCGCCGTCTGCCCCCCAGCGCGGAGCCGTACGTTCTGGACCTGGCCTGTGGTTCGGGGGTGTGGGGCATCGCGGTGGCCGAGGCCGAAACGCGGGCGCGCATCGCCGCCCTGGACTTCCCGGGGATCCTGGAACGGACGCGCGCCTACGCGGAGCGGCACGGGGTGGCGGACCGCTTCTCGTGGCTGCCCGGCGATCTGCACGAAGTGGCGTTGGGCGAAGCTCGCTTCGCAGCCGCGATCCTCGGCAACATCGTCCACGCGGTGGGGACGGCTTCCTCGCGGGAACTGTTCCGGCGCCTGTACCGGGCACTGATCCCGGGAGGCGTGGTCGCGGTCGTGGATCAGATTCCCGACGACGACCGCCGCGGCCCGGTCCAACCGCTGCTCTTCGCTTTGAACATGTTGCTCCACACCCAGGAGGGCGGCACCTACACGCGCGCGGAGTATCGGAGCTGGTTCGAGGAGGCGGGTTTCGCGCGCGTCGAGACCGCCGACATCGGCATGCAATCGCCGCTGCTGCTCGCGATCAAGGATGGAAGTCGCGGGCCAATTCGGCCACGCGAGTGAAGGCCTTGACGATCCCCACCCCGTAGAAGGAATCACCGGCGAAGGAGAGGGCGCCCAGGCGACGAGCGGCGGCCTCGAAGATGGCGACCCGTTCGAGATGGCCGAGTTCGTACTGCGGCACTCCCCCTATCACCCGGCGGCGGAAGACGCGCAGGGGTTCGCCGCGAATACCGAGCAGTTCTCGCAAGGGCGCGAAGGCGGCCTGGTCGAGGTCCGCGTCGTCCAGAGCGGCGACTTCGGGATCGAAACTGCCGCCGATCAGGACCCGGATCTGCAAGAGTCCCGGGGCGGTCTGGGCGGGGAAGACCGCGTGCGGAAACTGCACGCCGAGGGGGCGAAAACCCTCGGCGCGGGAGGCGAGGAAACCGAAACCGTCGCAGGGGGCGCGCACCTGCTCGCGCCGGTAGAGGGCGGTCAGCGCGCACAGGGGATCGCCACGGATGCCCCGCGCGGCAGCGGCGAGTTCCGGAGCTTCTTCCGCGAGGATCGCGGCGGCGGCGGGCGCGGGGACGGTGAGGACCAGGCGGCGCGCACGACAGAGTTCGGCGGCGCCGCCTTCCAGCACCCAGCGTTCACCGGCGCGGCGGGCGTGCTGGACCGGCTGCCCCAGGCGGCAATCCCCTCCCAGTTCCCGCGCCACGGCCTCGGCGAACGCGGACAGACCGCCGCGGAAGGTACAGAGCCGCCCGCTGCCCAGATCCTCCCCAGCGCGGCGGCGGCGCCGCCGGGCGCGGAGGTGGTGAAAGGCTCCCCGGACCAGGGAACCGTACTCCCGCTCCCAGCCCGCGAGCAGGGGAAAGGCGGCCGGGGCGGAGAGGCGGCCGGGGTCGCCGGCGTAGATCCCGCTGACGAAGGGTTCGAAGAAGGCGTCGGCCATCTCCCGGCCGAGGCGTCGCCGGGCGAAGCTGCGCGCGCTCTCGTCCCGGTCTTCGCGACGGGCCCGCACGAAGGGCTCCGCGAGCACCCGTAGCTTGCCTCGCGTGCTCAGGAAGGGGGTGCCGAGGAAACTGAGCGGCCCCCGGGGCAGCGGCGTGATGCGCCCCGCACGGAGGAGGTAACGGACCTTCTCCGCAGGTGCCGCGGGGATCACTTCGAGTTCCAAGTCGCGGGCCATCGCGGCCAACGCGGGTTCCTTGTCGAGCCAACCCAGCGGTCCGGTTTCGATCACGCACCCCTCTTCCCGAAGGCTCCGGACCTTGCCACCAGGACGGTCCTCGCTTTCGAAGACGACGACCCGCAGGCCCCGGCGCCGCGCGGCGTGCGCGAGCCCCAGCCCGGAATAACCGGCACCCACCACCGCCAGATCGTAATCCTCGATCATTTCGACAAGGCCTCCGAAACGAGTCCGCGGAGGATTTCGATCAAATCCGGGTCGGCGTTGAAGCTCGGAACACGATGGAAGGCCTCGATTCCGGCCGTGTGCGCGGCGGCGGCGAGTTGGACATCGATTTCGTAGAGGGTTTCGACGTGATCGCTCACGAAGGAGATCGGCAGGACGACCAGGTTGCGGGCGCCTTCCGCGCCCAGACGGGCGACACTCTCCAGACTGGAAGGGCCGACCCAGCGTACCGGCGTGGCCCGGCTCTGGAAGGAGAGTTGGATCGGAAGGTCCTCCGGCAGCCGCGCGCGGAGCCCGGCCACGCTGGCCTCGATCTCCTGCACGTAGGGATCCCCGCTCCGCCGATAGCTCTCGGGGATGCCGTGGGCGCTGATCAGGAGTCGGGGAGGCGCGGGGTGAGCGGCGCGGGCCTCCTCCAGGGCGGCGCGAGTGCGCGCAGCGAGGGCATCCAGATAAGCGGGATGGTCGCCCCAACGCTCGATCCGCAGCAGCTTCCCTTCGAAAGGGTGACCCGCGGCGCGCGCCGCTTCGAGTACCCGATCCAGCTCCCGGAAGGAAGCCCGGGTGGTGGCCGTGCAATAGTGCGGAAACATCGACAGGGCAACGATTTGCTCCACCCTGACACCGGATCCCCGGCATCGGGTGTCGAGGAAACGGGAAGAAGTCACCCGGCACGAGGTGTCAGAGTAGGTGAGGAAGGGGTGGCAGGGGAGGGAGAGGGCGGTTTGGAGGCGGTGGGCTTGGGCGGTGGTGATGGCGTTGTTGGGGGAAGCGCCGCCGATGGCCGCGTACTGGGCACGGACGCTGGGGGCACGGCGGCGGGCGATGCGGGCCGCGAGGGGACGGCGGAAGAGGGAGACGGGGAAGGGCAAGCGGACCAGGTCGGGGTCCAGGAAGAGGCGGCGGAGGTAGGGCTCGACCTCGTCCAAGGAGTTCGGCCCTCCCATCTGCAAGAGCAGGACCGCGGTGTGAGTCATGGACGGGCGCGAGGCCTAGACCGTGCGCGAGAAGCGGCCCTGGGCTTGCTCCTCGGGCAAGTAGGCATCGAAGAGCATGCAGACGTTGCGCAGGAAGTTGCGGCCCAGCGGGGTGATGGTCAGGGAACGGGCCCCACGCTCGACCAAGCCGTCCTCCTCCATTTCGGCGAGCTGCTCCCAGGGGCCGGGGAACAGGTCCAGGAACGAGCTCCCGGCCAGCGCCTCCACTTCCGCGAAGTCCAGGAACTGGTTGCACATCAGGCGCTCGATCACCAGCTTGCGCACCCGGTCGTCCAGGCTCAGCTCGTGGCCACGGGCGATCGCGAAGCGACCCTCGTCGATGTCGGCGTTCCAGCGGTTGAGCTTGCCCGGAGTCTGCGCGAAACAATTCCCGATCTCGGAGATCGCGGTGACTCCGAAACCGATGTAGTCGCTGGCCGGTTTGACCGTGTAACCCATGAAGTTGCGGTAGAGGCGTCGCTCCCCCACCGCCCGCGCCATCTCGTCCTCGCGCAAGGCGAAATGGTCGAAGCCGATCTCCACGTAGTCGCCCTCGCCGCACAAGCGACGCGCGGCGGTGCGCAAGAGCTCGAGCTTCACCTCCGGGGCGGGCAAACGATCCACCGGCATCCGGTTCTGGTGGGCGTGCAACCAGGGAACGTGCGCATAACTGTAGATCGCCAACCGATCGGGCTTCAGGCGCAGGACCTGGTCCAGGGTATAGGCCCAGGTCTCGGGAGTCTGCCCCGGCAAGCCATAGACCAGATCGAAGTTCACGCTCGAAAAGCCCAGTTCGCGGCAGCTTCCCAGAGTGCCCTCGGTCTGCTCCACGCTCTGGTGACGGCCGATCAGCTCCTGGACCTCGCCGTCCATGTCCTGCACCCCGAAGCTGATCCGGTTGAAACCCAGCTCGCGCAAGGTGCGAAGCTGCTCATGACTGGTGACCGGAGGGTGGACCTCGATCGACTGCTCGGCCTCGGGCAGGATCTCCCAGTGCTCCGCGATCTTGCCGTGCAGGCGGCGGATCTGCTCGCAACTCAGGTGCGTGGGAGTACCCCCACCCCAGTGCAGGCCGGAGAGCTTGCGCCGCACCGGCATCTCGGCGGCGGTGCGATCGATCTCCAGGAAGAGCCGCCGCAAGTAGTCCTCCACCACGTCCTCGCGATGCGTGATCACCACGTTGCAGGCGCAGAACAGACAGCGCTTCGAACAGAAGGGCAGATGAACGTAGAGGGCGATCGGTTCCTCGGCCCGGGCGTCGGCCCGGTGCAGCGCCTCCACCCACTCCGCGGCTCCGAAGGCCTCGCTCCATACCGGGGCGGTCGGGTAGGAGGTGTAACGGGGACCGGGACGATCGTACTTCTGGACCAGGGACGGCGGAATCTCAGGCGGATGCGGGTTCATGATCGCGAAGCTCCGCGCACAGCGCGTCGAGGTTTTCGAGCGGAGTCTGGGGCAGCAGACCATGCCCCAGGTTGAAGACGTGGCCGGGGCGGCCGCGGTTCTCGGCGAGCACCGCCCGCGCCGCGGCACGCACCGACTCCGGGGTGCCGAGCAGGGCCCCGGGATCCAGATTGCCCTGCACCGCGATCTCCGGGCCGAGGAAGTCCCGTGCCGCGCCCAGGGGTTGCCGCCAGTCCAGGCTCAAGGCATCGGCGCCGGATTCGGCCATCGGGGCCAGCAGATGGGCTCCGTCCTTGATCAAGTAGATGCGCGGCACCCGACCCTCCAGCGCCCCCATCACCCGCTGCACCGCGGGCAGGGCGACCCGCCGATAGACGCTCTCCGGCAACAGTCCCGCCCAGGTGTCGAAGAGCTGCACGGCCTCGGCACCGGCGGCGATCTGACCCTCCAGGTAGTGGATGGTGAGGTCCGCGAGTCGGTGCAACAGTTCCCGGAGGAACTCCGGCCGTCCATAGACGGCGGCGCGCAGTCGGGCGTGCTCGCGGGATCCTCCACCGTCCAGCAGGTAGGAAGCGAGGGTGAAGGGCGCTCCGGCGAAACCGAGCAGGGCGCAGCCCTCGGGCAGGTCCGCGCGGGCGAGCCGCAGGGCCTCGGCCACGTGATCCAGCGACCCCGGCGGCGGGGCGACGACCCGCGACAGGTCCTCGGGACCGCGCAGGGGCCGCGCGAAGACCGGACCGGGGCGGAAATCGATCCCGAAGTCCAGGGGCATCAGCGGGGTGAGGATGTCGGCGAACAGGATCGCGCCGTCGAAACCGAAGCGCTCCACCGGTTGCAACGTGACCCGAGCCGCGAGTTCCGGAGTGGTGGTCATCGCCACGAAGCCGTACTCCGACTTGAGCTCCCGGTACTCCGGCAACACCCGCCCCGCCTGGCGCATCAACCACAAGGGGGTGCGCTCCACCGGCAGGCCGCGCAAGGCGCGCAGGAGCGGTTTGTCGGCGGCGACGCGCGGGGGGTGCGACTCCCTCATCGCGAGGCCTCCAGGGCGGCGGCGAAGCGCTCCGCCGCGAAGTCCAGGTCGCTCTCGCTCATCGGCAGGGACAGGAAACCGACCTCGTAGGCCGAGGGAGCGATCATCACCCCGTGAGCGAGCAGGTGGTGGAAGAAACGCGCGTACCGTTCCGCGCCGGAGGCCGGGATCGCGTCGAAACGGCGCGGGGCTTCCTCCGCGTCGAAGCACAACCAGAAGATCGAGCCCTCGCGGACCAGGGCGAAGGGCCGTCCGGCGGCGCCTTCGCGTTCCTGCAAGGGTCGTAAACGGGCTTCCCAAGCCGCGCCGAGGGCCGCCAGGCGCGCCCAACCGTCCTCGCGCTCCAGGACCTCCAGGGTGGCGAGTCCGGCGGCCATACCCAGCGGATTGCCGCTCAGGGTGCCGGCCTGATACACCCCACCTTCGGGGCTGACCCGCTCCATCAGCTCGCGCCGCGCCCCGTAGGCCCCCACCGGCAGCCCGCCCCCGATCACCTTGCCGTAGGTGACCAGGTCGGGGTCGTAGTCCTCGCGCCCGCAGAAACCGCCCGGCGCGAGCCGGAAACCGGTGATCACTTCGTCCACCAGGAGCAGGGTGCCGGACTCGCGGGAGAGTTCGCGCAAGCGCCGCCGCCAAGCCGCGCGCTGGGGCAGCAGACCGCCATTGGCCGGCACCCCTTCCAGGAAGACCACCGCGGTCTCGGCGCCATGGGCCGCGAACCAGGCCTCCAGCGCCGCTTCGTCATCCAACGGCAGCACTCCGCTCAGCTCGGAGCAGGAAGCGGGCACCCCCAGGGAGGAGGACTCGCCGAAGGTGGCGAGCCCGGAGCCCGCTCGGACCAGGAAGGCGTCGCCGTGGCCGTGGTAGCAGCCCTCGAACTTCACCATGCGGTCGCGGCCGGTGGCGGCGCGCGCCAGTCGCAGCGCCGACATCGTGGCCTCGGTGCCGGAGTTGACGAAACGGATCATCTCGGCGACCGGGGAGTGCGCGACCACCTTGGCGGCGAGTTCCTCCTCGGCCCGGCAAGGGGCGCCGAAGCTGGTCCCGCGCGCCGCCGCCCGCTGCACCGCCTCCACCACCGCGGGATGGGCGTGGCCGAGGATCAGCGGTCCCCAGGAGTTCACGAAGTCCAGGTACTCGTTGCCGTCCACGTCGCGCACCCGCGCGCCACGGCCCGATTCCAGGAAGGGGGGCGTTCCCCCCACGGAACGGAAGGCGCGCACCGGGGAGGACACGCCCCCCGGCATCACCTGGCAGGCGCGGGCGTAGAGCTCGGCGGACGTGGAAGCGGAGGACAGCGTGGAATCGTTCATCCTTTCAGCCAGCCCTCGGCGGCGGCGCGGCTCGCGTGGTAGGTGATGATCAGATCGGCGCCGGCGCGGCGGATCGCCCCCAGCACCTCCAGAGTCATGTTGCGTTCGTCGGCGAGACCCTCGCGCGCGGCCAGCCGCACCATGCTGTACTCGCCGGAGACGTTGTAGGCGACCACCGGCACCTCGGAGGCGTCCGCGACCTCGCGCAGGACATCCAGATAGGCGAGCGCCGGCTTGACCATCACCAGGTCGGCGCCCTCCTCCAGATCCAGGCGCAGTTCACGCAGCGCTTCGCGGCGATTGCGCGGGTCCATCTGGTAGCTCTTGCGGTCCCCGAAGGAGGGCGCGGAACCGGCGGCGTGGCGGAAGGGCCCGTAGAAGGCCGAGGCGTACTTGACCGAGTAGGCGAGGATGCCGGTGTCGGTGTGTTCGGCCTCGTCCAGGGCCCGGCGGACCGCCCCGATGCGCCCGTCCATCATGTCGGAGGGGCAGACGAAATCGGCCCCGGCCTCGGCCAGCACCACCGCCATGCGCGCCAGCGCCGCCACCGACTCGTCGTTCACGACTCGCCCCTCGCGCACGAAGCCGCAGTGGCCGTGGTCGGTGTAGGGACATAGGCAGACATCGGTCATCACCACCAGGTCGGCGCCGAACTCCTTCTTCAGCGCCGCCACCGCGAGCGGCACCTCGCCGTGCGGGTCGAGGGCGCCGCTGGCTTCGGCGTCCTTGTGCTCGGGCACGCCGAAGAGCATCACCGCGCCGACCCCGCGGCCGAGGTCCGCCTCCACCGCGCGCAGCAGGCGGTCGGCGCTCAGCCGCGCGATGCCGGGCATCGCCTCGATCGCTTCCTCGCGACCGGCGCCGGGGAGGACGAAGTGGCCCTGGACGAGGTGGCGCAGGCCGAGATCGGTCTCGGCGACCATTTCCCGCAGGCGCGGGCTGCGGCGCAGGCGGCGCGGGCGCTCGGGCAGGTCGAGGCGGGTGGCGAGCAGGGTGGAATCGTTCACGGGATCCGTTCGAGGAGGGCTTCGGGGGTGGGATGCGTAAGGGTCTGGACCACCGCGAAGCCGAGTTCGCGGGCGGCGGCGGCGGTGGTCGGGCCGATCGCCCAGACCGGATGGCGAGCGGGGTCGGCGACCCGCGCGGCGAGGGCCCGCGCCCCGGAAGGAGAGTAGAGCAGGATCGGCTCCTCGGGGGGCGGAACGGGGCCGAGAAGCGGCTCCGTCCGGTAGAGCTCGACGACCCGGGGACGGTAGTTGGCGGCGGCGAGCAGGGCCCGGAGCTCCGGGCGGCCCCCTCGGGCGGCCAGGACCAGGAGGGGCGCGGGGGGAAGCGGCCGGACCGGGGGCTCCAGAGCCAGGAAGGCGCGGGCGAGATCGGCGCCGCTGCCGGAGCCGGTCAGGGCCGGCTCCACCCCGTGAGCGCGCAGGGCGGCGGCGGTGGCGGGGCCGACCGCGGCGCAGGGACAGCGCGCCGGCCAGGGAGCGGGCGCGGAATCGCGAGCCGCATTCCCCGCCGCCCGTGCCTCCCACAGCCTGCGCACCGCAGTGCCGCTGGCGAAGAAGGCCCAGGCGAAGGACTCGGGGTGGAGCAGGGCCTCGCGATCGGCGGGGCCGAGCGGCAGGGGGCGGCGGCGGATCAGGGGCAGCGGGCGGGGATCCCGGCCGACACGACGCAAAGCGGCGAACCAGGGATCTCCGCTCCCCTCGGCGCGCCCGAGCCAGATTCGCGCGCCCATCTCATCCCTCCACCGCCGAGGTGGCGAGCAAGGCGTCGCGCGCGGCCAGGGCCAACGCGGCGGGATCGGTGCCCTCGACCCGCACGCGGGCGAGCGGCGGAGCGGAGGGGCGATCCGGGGTGGGTCCGAAGGCGGCGTGCAGCTCCAGACCGCCCTCGGCGAGGCTCCGGGCGCGGGCCCCGAGCGGGAGGCCGCAGCCGCCACCGAGCGCGCGGAGCAGGGCGCGTTCGGCCTCGACCTCCCGCGCACTGGCGGGATCGTGGAGGGACCCGAGCAGAGCGCGGGTCGTGTCGTCCTCGGCACGACATTCCACCGCCAGGGCACCCTGGCCGGGGGCGCCGGGCCAGAGATCCTCGGGCAGTTCGTAGACCCGGAAGCCGGAGAGATCCGTTCCCAGGCGCCGCAAGCCCGCGGCCGCGAGCAGGATCGCGTCGTACCGCCCTTCGGCGAGCTTGCGCACCCGGGTCGGGACGTTGCCGCGCAGGAGTTCGGGACGGGCCTCGGGGAGCAGCGCGCGCAGGAAGGCGGTGCGGCGCGCGGCCGAGGTGCCGACCACCGCGCCGGGGCGCAGGGGCAAGGGCGAGTACTCCTCGGCGTAGGCCTCGGGGCGGATCAGCAGCCAGTCGCGGGGGTCGGCGCGGCGGGGCAGCGCGGCCAGGCACAGGCCCGGGGTCTGTTCCGCGGGGAGGTCCTTCAGGGAGTGGACCGCGTAGTCGGCGCGACCGTCGAGTACCGCGCGCTGGACCTCGGCGGTGAAGAGACCGGTGGCGCCGGCGTCGGCGAGGGGGACGTCCTGCACCTGGTCGCCGGTGGTGCGGACGATCACGAGTTCGCTGGCGACCCCGCGGGCGGATTCCAACTCGGCCGCGAACGCGCTGGATTGGGTCCGGGCGAGATCGCTGCCCCGGGTGGCAAGACGCAGTTCGGTCATGGGGGGCCTCAGGCGGCGGGGAGATCGTACTCGGAGGCGACGTCCTGGCGCAGGCTGCGCAGGAGGTCGTCGCCGAGGGGAAGTTCGCGCAGGGACTTGCGCAACGCGACCAGGGGGATCTGGACGGTTTGCCCGGCGAGGCGGGCGGCGAGCTGGGCCACCGCGGTCTGGTCCTCGGGGGCCAGGTGGGCGAGCGGGCCCTGCAACCAGCGCTGGAGTTCGGCGGCGGCGCGGGTCTCGACCGAGCGGCGCAGATCCTGCGCGATCGGCCCGAGGTCGCGGCGGAAGACCTTCTCGCGGATCGCGGCCAGGGCCTTGCGCAGCTCGGGACGGGCGGCGCGGATCATCAGCTCCGCCTCACGGCGGCCGGCCTCGGCCTGGTTGCCGAGTTCCATCACGTCGTAGCGCTCGTAGTCGGGGTGGGTGGCGAGGGCGGGATCGGTGTCCTCGGGGACCCCGAGGTCGATCAGGAGACGGGGCCGGGCCGGGGTCGGCAGCGCGGCAAGGGCCTGGGCACGGATCACCGGCGCGGTGGCGCCGGTCGCGACCACCAGGGCGTCGAAGTCCTCGGCCTCGGCCTGCCAGTCGGCGAGGGAGCGGGCGTGGCCTCCGTGGAGCAAGGCGAGGGCCTCGGCCTTGGCCAGGGTGCGATTGACGAAGAGGAGTTCCACGCCCTGCCAGCCCTTGAGGCGGGCAGCGGTGGTGCGGATCATCTCGCCGGAGCCGACCAGGGTCACCCGGGTGCGCTCCCGGCCGCGCACGAAGGCACGGAGCTGCTGGGCGGCGACCTCGGAGAGGGAAGTGGGCCGCTTGGAGAAGTCCATGCGGGAGCGGACCTTGCGGGAGGCCTTGAGGGCTTCGTCGCCGAGCAGCCCCAGCCAGGGGCCGGCCACCCCGGCGGCACGGGCGGCCTCGCTGGCGCGCCGCCACTGCCCGACGATCTGCTCGTCACCGAGGACCAGGGAGTCGAGGCCGGAGAGCACCGAGCAGAGGTGCTTGGCGACCGATTCGCCGCTCAGCGCGTAGCAGGCGCTGCACGCCAGCCGCCGCGCTTCCGGATCGGAGGGGAAGAGCCACTGGGCGAAGTCGCGCAGGACCTCGTCCGCACCCCGCCGCGCCCGGCTGACCCAGTAGATCTCCACCCGGTTGCAGGTGTTGAGGCAGATCAGCTCGTCCAGGCCCAGGGCCTCCCGCATGTTGGCGAGATCCCCGAGCTGGCGGGTGAAGCGCCCGATTTCTTCCACCGAGGCCCGGCGATGGCTGATTCCGACGACTCCGTAGCGTTCCATGCTTGTTCTTCCGCCTCCTGCCCCAATCCTGACCCATGGTTGCAAGGAATCGTCACCCCTATGTCATCATTCGTCCCCTTTTTCTACCCCGCCCGCAGCGGCTCCGCACGGGATCCACGCCCGCTCCCCACGAACCCCAGCCAGTTCCTCCCATGCCCCACGGTCAGAAGCAGGCCCCCTTCGATTCCGGAAGGGGTCTGCGAGGGAAGAGCATCTTCGGTTCCTTCACTCCTCCAACAGGACGGACCGATGCTATTTGCAATTGCACTCGAAGGTCTGTGTCGGCTCGATCGGCCATGGGATCGTCGGATTACAGACCGCCTCTACGGAACAATCGCCGCCACCGACGCAGCCAGGCTGATCGCCCATGCCCCAAAGGTTCACAAGTACAGCCGCGCAGTCAGAATCGGATTTCGGTTCATAGGTCGTCAAACTTCCGCAAGAGCAGTATGTGATGGATCGGGCTTCACCCAAGGACATGGTATGTTGATGGCATTCCTTCAATCCCCAACACCAGAGAGCGAGCGCTTGATTGCAGTGCAACACTCCCTGCGCGTCGATGGT
>CAYVRL010000026.1:0-11912 GCA_964454065.1 uncultured Planctomycetales bacterium
AGGTAGACCGAGTAGTTGCCTTGATAGGGAGTGGCGACTCCGCGTTCGACCTCGAGCATCCAATCGACGACGTTGTCGAGGAAATAGCGATCGTGGGTGATCACGATCACCAGGCCCTGGTAATGGGCGAGGTGGTGTTCCAGCCATGCAGTGGTGTTGGCGTCCAGATGGTTGGTGGGTTCGTCCAGCAACAGGATGTCCGGGGATTCGATCAGGGTCTTGCAGAGAGCGACCCGGCGCGCCTCCCCGCCGGAGAGGACGCCGCAGCGGCGGTCCATCGGGGGCAGGTCCAGGGCCTCGGCGGCGATCTCCAACAAGCGGTCCACTTCCCACATGTCGTGGGTGTCGATCTCGACCTGGAGGCGTTCGAATTCCTCCGAGAGCCGTTCCAGCTCGGCATCGTCGCCGGTCTCGCCCATCGCCGCGCAGACCTCGTTGTAGCGGTCGAGGATCGCGTGGACATGAGCCACCGCGCCGTCGAGGACTTCCTTGACCGTGTGGTCCGGATGGAGCAGGGGTTCCTGCGAGACGTAACCCAGCGACAGGCCTTCCATCGCGATGCGACGCCCTTCGAACTCCCGTTCCTCGCCGGCGAGGACGCGCATCAAGGTACTCTTCCCGGCCCCATTGGGTCCGATCACGCCGATCTTGGCCTGGCGGAAGAAGGCCAAGGTGACGTTCTTCAGCACCTGATTGCGCCCATAGGACTTGTTCAGCCCGATGACCTGGAGCGCGATCTCCCGAGGGGATTCTGCGGCCATGATGGACGGCGATTCTAACGCGTCCGGGATTCGTCGGCTTCTTCCGCGGCCCGGGTCTCCGCGATGCGTTCCGCGATTTCGGAAGCCGGGATCCGAGTTCCCCGCCCACTGCCCGGGCAGTAGGCCAGGACTTCCTCGCGCCAGCTCCGTGGACTCTCCAGGAGTTCGCCCCAGAAGGGCCAAGTGCGACATTGCACCGGTTTGACCGGATGGACCCGGCAGCGCGTACCCTCCAGGAAGACGCAGCGGCCTTCCACGAAGCGCAGGCTGCGGTAACCGTCCGGATCGAGGCAGCTAAAACGATCGAGGAAGGTCTGCTCCTCCAGGCCGAGGAAGGCCGCCAAGCGGGCCCGTTCCGCCGCGTTCACGTAGACCCACTGGTACTCGCCGCGGGCTTCGCAGCACTTCCCGCACTGCGTGCAGGAGAAGCGCAGCCCGGGACTCCACCAGGCTGCGCGGGCGCGGGGGGGACGAGCGCGGGGCATGCCCCGGGAGCTTATCCTGGAAGCCATGGATCGTTGTCTGGAGATCGTGGTCGAACGGGACGGCATCGAGAGAGTCGTCCGCATCCCCGGCGAGGAAGCCGAGGTCGGCCGCGGGCTGGACTGCGCGGTCCGTCTGGACGATCCCTTGGCCTCCCGCCGCCACTGCCGGATCGTCCGCGCGGGCGCGGCCTTCCTGGTCGAGGATCTCGGGTCCGCGAACGGCACTTGGGTGGACGGTTTGCGCGTCGAGCGCCGCCCCCTGCATGCCGGGGAAGTGGTTCGGATCGGCAGTACCCGGCTGCGCCTCCTCGGCGGCGGCGTGGAGGACCCCCTCTCCGCGGTGGAGAGCACCCAAACCCAGACCTCTAGCCGCGAGAAGCTGATGCTCCAGACCTTGCTGGGGGCGCTGCGAGGCTTGCACGACGCGGAGGATCTGGAATCCCTGGCTGGCCACTTGATCGACGCCGCGGTCAATTCGACTCGGGCCGAACGCGGTTTCCTGTTCCTGATGGAGCGCGGGGCGGTGAGTTTCTCCATGGGTCGTAACTTTGCGCGGGAGAGTGTCAGCGCTCCGGAACGCAAGCTCTCGCGCACGTTGTTGAAACGGGCGCTCGCCAGCGAGGGCCCCTTGCTGCTGAACGATGCCGCCAGCGACGGAGAGTTCGCTGGAGTGGCGAGCATCAGTGAACTGGGGTTGCGCAGTCTGCTGGCGCTTCCCCTGCGCCACCAGGGGGAGGCCTTGGGGTTGCTCCTGGTCGATCATCGCCTCGCTTCCGGTGCCTTTCGCCGCGAGGACGTGGATCTCCTCGCCGCCCTGGCCGGAGCCGCGGCCACCGCCCTCGGCTCGGCGCGCGACCGTCGCTCGCTGTACCGGGAACGGCGTCGCAGTCAGCGCCTGCAACGACAGCTCGGCCGCCGGGTCCGGACCGAGGCGGAGGAGGGCCAGCGCCTGCGCAAGCTGGAGTCCGTTCGCTACGGAGATGTCATCGGCTCCTCTCCGGTCATGGAGGAACTCTACGAAAAGGTCGATCGGGTCATGGAGAGCGATGTCTCGGTGCTGATCCAGGGGGAGAGTGGCACCGGCAAGGAGCTGATCGCCCGCGCCCTGCACTTCGGCGGCCCCCGAGCCTCCCGCCCCTTCGTGATCGAGAACTGTGGTTCGCTCCCCGATACGCTGCTCGAGTCCGAACTCTTCGGTCACGTCAAGGGGGCATTCACCGGGGCCACGCGGGACAAGAACGGCCGCTTCCAGGAAGCCGACGGGGGCACCCTCTTCCTGGACGAAGTCGGAGAGATGTCCCCGGCCATGCAGCAACGGCTCTTGCGGGTCTTGCAGGACGGTGAGTTGCGGCGACTCGGATCCGACGAACTGTGCCGTGTGGACGTCCGCATGATCGCGGCCACCAACCTGGACCTGCGCGAGGAAGTCGCGGCGGGCCGTTTCCGCGAGGATCTGTACTACCGTCTCAAGGTCGTGCTGCTGGAGCTGCCTCCGCTGCGCGAGCGGGAGGGGGACGTCCGGCTGCTGGCCGAACACTTCCTCGTCCTCGAGGCGGCGGAGCAGGGCCGGCCACGCCGAACCCTCGCCCCCGATACCCTGGCCCTGCTGGAGCGCTGTCCCTGGCCCGGGAACGTTCGGCAGTTGCGCAACGAGATGCGGCGGTTGACCTTGCTCGCCGAGGGTCCGGTGCGGCCCGAGGAACTCTCGGAGGAATTGCGGCGGCCGCCCAGCCCGGTGGAGTCCGTCAACCCCGATGCCTCCCTGCCCGAGCGCGTCGCTCGCCTGGAGCGGGAGGCGATCCGCGAGGCACTGGAACGGACGCAGGGGAATCGATCCCGGGCCGCCAAGGAACTGGGGCTGTCCCGCTTCACCCTCCTGCGCAAGATCGAGAAGTACGAACTCGGGGGTGAGGAGACGTGAGTCCTCCCGGGGCCGATTTCGAGCTTCCTCCCGGTTACACCCTGGTGCGGCGCCTCGGGCAGTCCCCGCTCAGCGAAGTCTTCCTGGTCGCAGACGATGCGGGGCGTCGTCTGGCCCTCAAGTTGTTGCGTCCCAGTCTGGTGCAGGACCCGCGGGTGCTGGAGCGTTGGCAGCGCGAAGCCCGCCTGCTGGCCGAGATCCGGCACCCCAACTTGATCCGTTCCTTCGGGACCCTCGAGGTCGGGGGGCGGCCGGGGCTCCTCCTCGAGTACATTCCCGGCGAGAGCCTGCGCGAGCACCTGCGCGAGGGGCCGATCGCCTGGGAAGAAGCAGCGCGGATCGGGGTGCAGGTGGCGCGGGCGCTGGAGGGCCTGCATCGCCACGGCGCGGTCCATCGGGACGTGAAACCCCACAACATCCTCCTCCATCCCGAACGCGGAGCGGTGCTCGCCGACCTCGGTTTGGTCCGCCGTCGCGAGGATCCCACCCTGACTCGGCAGGGGGTGGCGCTCGGTTCCCCGGCCTACATGAGTCCCGAACAGGCCCGCGACCCTCGCGATGTCGGTCCCGAGGCCGATCTCTATTCTCTCGGTGCCACCCTGCACCACGCGCTCGGCGGCAAACCGCCGTTCCTCGGCGCCGGGGTGGGGGAGGTCATCCACCGGGTCCTCCATCAGGAGCCCGAAGCCCTGCCCGAGAGCGTGCCGACCCCGCTGCAGAGGGTGATCGCCACCGCGCTCGCGAAGGAACGGGAACGGCGCTACTCGCGGGTCCGGGATCTCCGTACCGACCTGGTGCGGGTCCTGACCGGGTATCCGCCGCGACTCCTGACCGCCTATCGTCTGACTCGCCGTCGACGCATGTTGCTGAGCGGCGGGGGCGTGGGCTTGCTCCTGTTGCTGGGCGGAACCTGGTGGAGCGGGACCCATGCTCCTCCGCCGGGCGACGATCCCTCCGGGCCCCCGGCGGTGGCGGCGGGTCTCCCGCCGCGAGTGGAACCCCCCGGGGCCTCCCTCGGAACCCCATCCCGCGCCGCGCCCGACGCCGAGGAGCGGTTCCGCGACTGGGTGCGCATCGACGAGTTGGCCTACCGGCGCTATCTGGCGCGCGGGGAGCTGCGTCGGGCGCTGGACGAAGTGGATACGATCCGCGACCTTCCTTTCCCGCCCGGAGCCGATCGTGAATTCCGGGATCTGCACCGCGCTTTCGTGAAGCGAGCGGAGGATCGGATTCTCGGTCGCGCCGAAGAGGTGGCCGGGGAAGCCGAGGAGATCCTCGCGGAGCGCCGGGCCGCCGCGCGCCGTGGATTGAGCGTGGATCTGCGTTTCGACCTGGATTCCTGGGAGCAGGGGGTGCGGCGGAGCTGGGCCTCGCGGGGGCTTCCGGTGGACGATCTGCCGCTGCGTCCCGGCGGTGCGGATCCGGTTCGGCTGCTTCGCTCCGCGGTCGGGGAACTCCGCGAACGGCAGACCCGGATGATCGTGGAGCGGGCGGCGCTGGCCCTTCCCCCCAAACGCCAGCGCGTGCATCGGGCCCTGCGGGACCAAGAACTCGCCCATGCCCTGGAGATCTGGTCCAAGGTGGATCCGGAACTCCTGGTCTGGTCCCAGGCGGGGAGGGCCGAGGACGCGCGGATGGCTCTCCTCGCCACCCTCGACGCCGAGGAACTCTATCGGATGGAGCCGGAGCGTTTGCGTCCCCGACTGGCCGCCGGACGCTCCGAGCAGGAGTGGCTCCTGGCCCAGGTGGAATGGTGCCGTGGCGAAGTGGAGGAGGCCCTCGCCCACATGCGACCCTTGCTCGCGGAGCGTTGGCCTCCCGATCGGGATCCGGCTTTCTGGGTTCGGGAGTGGGAACGGGAACTGCAACTCCGCCGGGTCGCGGCGACGGGGAACGCCCCTCCCCCCGCGATTCCCGCCGCCGCTCCGGAGCCGAGGCCCCCGGCCGACCCCGCCCGAAGCCTGGCCGAGGACTGGGCGCAACGATTGCCGGAGGCGCGGGTCAGCGTGCGCTCCGGTGGGGTGGAGGTGGAATGGAAGGCGCCCTTCTGGGGCCGCCCCTGGACCCGCTCCCTGCCCTGGGATCGGTTGCGCTGGGAACTCGCCGACTGGCGTCTGGAATGGGAGCTTCCCCCCGATGCCACCCCTCCCCGCCTGGTGCGCTGGCTGGGGGGGATCGAGCTGGTCCGCTCCTCTCCTCGGGCGCTGCCCCTGCTGCGGGTCGAGGGGGAGCGGATCGACGGCAAGGGCATCCTTCCCGGGATTCGTCAGGTGCTCGAGTCGCGGGACGGCATGCTCTATCTGGATGGCCTGGAACTCGTCCCTTTCGCCCCGAGCTTCGGCAATCGTTTGGAACTCAGTGCCGAGGCCGAACCCGAGTTCCACCTCCGCCGCGTCTGGCTGCGCGTCGTCCCCCGCTCCTAGGGCCGCTCTCCCTCAGCTCCGCCGCCGGGGCTCGCGGGAAGCCAGCCGTGGACCCACCCCGAGGAAGAGCAGGGTCGCGGCACCCATCAGGAGGGCGAGGACCAGGAAGGTCCAGGCGGCATCCACGCCGAGTCCGCTGAGGCCTTCCTTGAGCAGGCTCGCTCCGACGATGCAGATCCAGTCCACGGTCTGGGAACTCCCCTGGATCCGGCCCCGATCGGCGGGGGCGGGTCGTTCCTGGAGGAGGGTGTTGAGGGGGACCAGGTAGAAAGCGGCGAAGAAGTTCGCGAGCAGAGTGGCGGCCAGCACGAAGGCGGGGTCCCGGGGGCCGAGGGCCACCGCGGCGAAACCCAGGCTCATCATGCTTCCGCCGAGCAGGATCTGGGCGGGACGGGGGCGGCCGCGGGAGAGCCGACCGGCGAGCAGGCTTCCCAAACCCATGGCCAGGGTCAGGAGGGCCAGGCCGGCGCTCCACCAGCCCGCGTCCACGCGCAGGATCCGGGCGCCCATCTCGTTCCAGGCGAAGAGCAGGGTGCCTCCCACCATCCAGAAGAGTCCGTGGCCGAGCACCACTCGGCGCAGGCCGGGGATCTCGCGCATGCGGCGAAAGCCCTCGCGGAGCCGGGCCGCGGGGTGGAAGCGGAGCCGTCGTGCGGGATCGGCGGCTCCTCCGGGGCGGATGCCGGCGGCGATCCGGGCTCCCCAGCCGGCCAGCAGGGCGAAGACCAGGGGAGCGATCCACAGTCGCGTCCCCAAGCCCTGTTTCAAGAAGCCGGCGCAACCGGTTCCGAGCAGGATGCCGCCGATCACGCTGGCCTGGAAGATCCCGTTGGCGGAGTTCAGTCGTCGCGGGGGAACGAGTCCGGGGAGGATTCCATATTTCGCGGGGCCCAGGAAGGCGCTCTGTGCACCCATCAGGAAGAGGGTGAGCATGCCGAAGCCCAAGGAGCCGCTGGCGAGGGCCAGCGCGGCGAGGAGCATCACGCCGACCTCGGCGAGCTTGCAGGCCAGGACCAGACGACGTTTGTCGATGCGGTCGGCCAGATCCCCGGCGAAAACCGCGAAGAGCAGGAAGGGGAGGGCGAAGACCAGCCCCGCGCGGGCCTGGGGATCGCCGCCCAGGCCTTCCGCGCCCAGGGCCAGGAGGAGGACCGTCTGCTTGAAGGCATTGTCGTTGAAGACGGTCAGGAACTGGGTCGCGACCAGGCGCCGAAAGGAAGCGCGGTCGGCGGGAGTCTCAGACATCGAGGTCCTGGATCCGCTGGCGGAGCCGCCGGGCTCGGGAGGGAGAGGGCCAGCCGGGGACCCGGAAGGCGTCGGCGCGCAGGGTGGCGTTCGCGATCCCCAGACGAAGGCAGATCCGGAGGTGGGAATCGCACTGCTTCCAGCAGGCGTCGGCGGCGAGGAGCAGCACCGCCAGCCGTTCCCGGAGTTCCCGTGACAAGCGGGAGGAGGGCATGACGCGCCCGTAGGCGTGATCCAACACCCAGGCGCTGAGGGAGGGATCCAGTTTCCGCAAGTGCGGAAGCACGGCGTCGGCGTCGGAGCCGTACAGGCGCCGGAAGACGCGTTCCCCGCGTTCCCGGTCCGGGTTTCGGGCGGCTCCCTCGGGTTCGGCGGGGGCGGGGCCCAGGGCTTCCGGCCCCAGCCGCTCCAGGGCCCGGAGCGCGGCCGGGAAACCGCGGAAGAGGTGGAAGTAGCGCAGGAGTTCCCGCGGCATTCCCGGCCCATCGAGCTTCCGGAGCGACTCCGCCGCCTGGCGGAGGGCGTGGTCGTCCCGCCGATCCGCAGCCGCGTAGAGGGCGGCGCAGCGGGCCAGACGCGATTCCCGTCCCGAGGTCACCGTGCCCCTCATCGCTCCGCTGCTCCGATCGGCAGGAGGAGTGCCCGACGGACCTGGCAGCGCTCGCCCAGGCCGACCACCGGGCGCCAGCCGGGGGGGACCAGGAAGAGGACCGTCGAACCCAGTTCGAAGCGCCCCAGTTCCTCGCCGGCCGCGACTTCGGGGGGCGGGTCGTAACGCCGGGCGCCGCGGAGCATCGGTGGGGAACCGAGACTGGGGTCGAAGACGAAACGCATGCGCCCCACGTTCAAGGCCCCGACCAGGAGCAGCCCGAACCACGCTCCATCGGGACCACGCGCCTGCAAGAGGACGCGGCGGTTGGTGGCGAGCACCCGCCAGGATCGTCGCACCAGGCTCGGGTCCACCGGTTGGAGGTCGCCGGGCTCGCTCCAGGCGCCGTGGATGCGCAAGGTGCACGGGGCGTGGACGCGGTGGTAGTCGCGTGGGGAGAGGTAGATCTGCAAGGCCCGATATCCAGCCAGCTCCCGTGCCGGAATGCCCGGGAAGAGTTCGTCGTGGCGATAGGGAGTGCCCTTCAAAGACCAACTGCCCTCGGCGCACAGGGGTCGATCCTCGACCAGTACGCCGTCGGCGGGGGAGAGGAGGCAAGGACCGTCGGGAAGGGGTCGTGAGCCCTCCACGAGGGGCCGGGTGAAGAGCGCCAGCAGCGAGGCATAGTCCTCCCAGCGGCCCGGAACCTCCTCGCGCGGGATGCCCAGCGAACGCGCCACCCGGGGCCACAACCGACGGCGCCAGGATAGGGGCACACGGAGCCCCGCGAGGCGGCCGCTCAGCCGGGAGAGTCCCCGCCGCGGTACGCCGGGCAGGGTCAGGAGGAAGCGGGGGTCGGGCAAGTGCCGACAGAATAGAGGGAAGCCGACTCCGTTTGCTGGGGGTCCCCTCCCGGATCCCTCGCTCCCTCGTCAGAGCATGCCTCTCCAGCGGGTGCCCGAGGGGCGCGGATGGGTTCAGGAGGTCGCCAAGGGAGCACCATCCAGCGGGGCCGACTCGTGCCTATACTGCCTCGCCCATTCGCTCCGCCGATGTCCGCTTCCGAACTCCATCTCCTCGTCCTCGCCGGAGGCGAATCGACCCGCATCCGGACGGGTGGTCCCAAGGCCCTGCTGGACCTCCTCGGGCGACCCCTCCTGCACCATGTGCTCCGGGCCGCGGAATCGGTGGAGGCCGCTTCGCGACTGCTGGTGCTCGGCACCACGCATCGGGAACCCATCGAGGCGTGGTTGCGGGTCTCGGAGCACCGGGATTGGCGGGTGGTGATCCAGGAGCAGGCGCGCGGCACCGGGGATGCGGTCCGCTGCGCCCTCGAGGCCCTTCCCGCGCGGGGGCGGGTGCTGATCCTCTGCGGGGACACCCCCCTGCTGCGCGCGGAGACCCTGCGCTACCTGGCCGAGGAGCGGAGCGGGGCGTTGCTCACCGCGCTGGTCCGGGATCCGAGTGGCTACGGGCGCATCCTGCGCGACGAGGACGGGGGGTTGTTGGACATCGTCGAGCAAGCGGACTGCGATCCCGAGCAGGATGCGATCAACGAGATCAACGCCGGGGTCTATCTCCTGGATCTCGCGGAGCTGCGCCGCGCGGTGGCCGGTTTGCGCACCGACAACGCCCAAGGCGAGCTCTACCTGACCGATGCCGCCCTGCGGGTCCTCGGCGCCACCCAGGGGGCGACTCTGACCCTGGATAGCGAAGAGGAGATCCTCGGGGTCAACACCCTGGTCGATCTCTCCGCCGTCACCGTGCAGATGCGCCTGCGGATCCTCGAGGAACACATGCTCGCGGGGGTGCAGGTGGATGATCCGGGGTCCACTTGGATCGAATGCGGGGTGGAGATCGGGGCCGGAACCCGCATTCTGCCGGGTAGTATCCTGCGCGCCGGAGTGCGGGTCGGGCGGGGTTGCCGGATCGGCCCTTTCGCTCATCTGCGCCCCGGTACCGTGCTGGCCGACGGCGCCGAGATCGGCAATTTCGTCGAGACCAAGAACGCCGAACTCGGGGAAGGGGCCAAGGCCAAGCACTTGACCTATCTCGGTGACGCCCGCATCGGAGCCGGTGCCAACATCGGTTGCGGCACGATCACCGCCAACTACGACGGTCGCAAGAAGCACCGGACCGAGGTCGGCGAGCGGGCTTTCGTCGGTTCCGGCACCATCCTCGTGGCGCCGGTGCGAGTCGGCGGCGGTGCCACCACCGGAGCCGGGGCGGTCGTCCCCGCCCACCATGACGTCGCCCCCGGCCAGACCGTGGTCGGAGTGCCGGCACGCCCCATCGTCCAGAGGAGCAAGGGCTAGGGATGGAACGAAACGGCAGGTACAAGATCCTCTGCGGCAGCTCGCACCCGGACCTCGCTCGGGAGATCTGCGCGGAACTCGACAAGCCCTTGACCTCGGTCCACGTGGGGCGTTTCCCCGACGGAGAGATCGACATCAAGATCAATGAGGACATCCGCGGAGCCGACGTCTTCGTGGTCCAACCGCTCTGCCCGCCGGTCAACGAAGCCTTGATGGAGATCCTGCTCCTGACCGACTGCCTGCGGCGAGCCAGCGCCCAACGGATCACCGCGGTGATCCCCTACTTCGGCTACGCGCGCAAGGACCGCAAGGACGAAGGTCGGGTGCCGATCTCCGCCAAGGTGGTGGCCAACATGCTGGTCGCGGTGGGGGTGTCGCGCGTGCTGACCGTGGATCTCCACGCCCAGCAGATCCAGGGCTTCTTCGACATCCCGGTGGATCACCTCTGGGCCCGCTCCACTCTCGAAGTCGCCCTCCGCGAGGATCTCGATCTGAGCGATCTGGTGGTCTGCTCCCCGGACGTCGGGGGGGTCAAACTGGCGCGCGCCTGGGCGGGCTCGCTGGGGGCCGAACTCGCGATCGTGGACAAACGGCGGACCGGGGGGGACACGGTGGTGATGGAGAACGTGATCGGGGAGGTCGAGGGCCGGGACGTGCTGGTCACCGACGACATGATCTCCACCGCCGGAACCATCACCCAGGCCTCGCGGATCCTCAAGGAGAAGGGGGCTCGGCGGGTCCTGATCGCGGCCACGCACGCGGTCCTCTGCGGGCCGGCTCGGGAAAGACTGGAGAATTCCCCGGTGGAAGCCATCTACGTTTCCAATACAATACCCCTTCGCGGTGAGCCCCTCGAACGCCTGAAAGTGGTTTCGGTGGCCCCGCTGCTGGCCCGCGCCATCTCCCGGATCCACCGGGAGGAATCGGTCAGCGCCCTCTTCCTCGATTGAGCCCCTGACCGCGATGACTCTCGTCCTGCAAGTTCGTCCTCGTCCCGAATCCGGCACCCGCGCCGCCTACAAGCTGCGCCGGGAGGGCCTCCTGCCCGCCGTCCTCTACGGTGAGGGCAAGGAAACCCTGCCCCTGTCCGTGGACGCCCACGCGATCCAGGCCCTGCTCCGCCATCACGAACGGGTCCTGGACCTGGAGATGGACGGCAAGCGTCAGCAGGTCCTGATCCGCGAGGTCCAGTGGGATCACCTGGGGGACCAGCTCCTCCACATCGATCTGGTGCGCGCGACCCGCGGGCGCACGGTCGAAGTCGAGGTCCAGCTCGACTTCGTGGGCCATCCCAAGGGCCACGCCCACGGCGAGTTCGTGAAGAGCTTGAACACCCTCAAGGTCTCCTGCGTCCCGCGTTCCATCCCCGAGAGCATCCCGGTCCACATCAACGATCTGGACGTCGGGGACAGCCTCTCCGTCGCCGATCTGGAACTGCCCGAGGGGGTGACCAGCCTCGTCGCAGGGGAGGAACTGGTCTGCGCCCTGCGCGCCCGCACCGAAGTGGAGGAAGAGCTCCCCGAGGAAGGGGTCTCCGAAACGGGCGCCGAGCCGGAGGTCATCGGCAAGGGCAAGTCCGAGGAAGCCGAACCCGAGGCATAGCCGCTTCGGGCCCGCCTGGGTATCATGCCCGACCTTCCCGCGGCTTCGGCCCGCTCCGATGGCGGTCCCCGGGCCCCGCGGATCGTGGTCGGGCTGGGGAACCCCGGCGCCGAATACGACGGGACCCGCCACAACGTGGGTTTCGAGGCTCTCGATCTTTTGGCGACCCGCCTGGGCGCTTCGCCCTCCACGCTGAAGGTGGGGGGGCAGCGTCTGGCGCGCTGGTTCCGCACTCCGGAGGGCTCCTCGGTCCTGCTCTGGCCGCTCACCTACATGAATCGGAGTGGTGGGGCGGTCGTCGCGGCCCTGCGGCGCCTCGCAGCCCCTCCGGCCTCGCTCTTTGTCCTCTGCGACGATTTCCACCTGCCCCTGGGCGCCTTGCGCGCCCGCCCCGAGGGCAGCCCCGGCGGCCACAAGGGTCTGCTCTCGATCGAGCGCAGTCTCGGTCTTCGCTCCTTCGCCCGACTCCGCATCGGGGTCGGCCAGCCCGGGCCCGACACGGTGGATTTCGTCCTCTCCCGCTTCCGCGCCTCCGAGAGGAAGGTCATCGAGGAAACCCTCGAAACCGCCT
>CAYVRL010000027.1:0-11872 GCA_964454065.1 uncultured Planctomycetales bacterium
AGAAACCCATGGTCACCAGCCCCGCGACCGCGAACAGATTCCAGGCCCTGCGCCGCCGAAAGCGGCGTTCCGGTCCCCGGTCGATCCAGGGCAACAGGATCAAACCCATCGCGAGGAGGTTTGGCAACCAGAAAGTGCCCAACTGCTGGAGTGAAGCGGGAAGTTTCCGCAATAGTCCGTAATGGGGGAGGAAATACCACTCCGGATAGGGGAGGAAACTCTTCGATGGATCCGCCGGGCCGCTGTCCTGGAAACCGCTGGACCAGGCGACCGCGAAGAGTAGGAGCGCCCCACAGCAGGCCACCAGCACGTCCTTCCACGCCTGGGCGGGATAGAAGGGTCGAGTGGGTTCGCTGTCACCCTCCGCAGGGCCGGCGGAGCCCACCTTTTGCAGGATCCCCAGGTGGAGGATCGCAAGTGCCCCCAGGGCCAGGGGCAGCAGGCAGATGTGTAGTAAATAGAAACGCGAGAGGGTGACGGTGTCGAAATCGGGGCTACCGCCGGTGAGCAGATCACGAACCTGCCCCCCGATCCCCGGAGCACTGCCGAGAATGTTCACGCCCACGGTGGTCGCCCAATATCCCTTCTGATCGAAAGGCAGAAGCATTCCCGTGAAGGGGAAGAGGGGCAGGATCAGCAGGATCATCGCCCCCGTGGCCCAGAGGGTGCGACGTGGCCCCTTGTAAGCGGCCATCAGGAAACCACGCAGCATGTGCAGACCCGCCACGACCAGGACGAAGGCGGCTCCCTCCCTATGCAAGGAAAGTACCAGTGATCCGAGGCGTAGATCCTCACGAATGAAGCGCACGCTGTCATAGGCGTTCTCCGCGGAAGGGTTGTACCAGAGAGCGAGCAGGATGCCCGTCACTACCTGGATGCCCAGATAGACGAGCAGCAGCGCGCCCAGGGTGTGCAGCCAGCCCACATTGCGGGGAAGCGGTTTGGCGGCGAAGCGGCGCAGACCTTCGGGCAGAGGAAGTCGCACGGTTACACCTCGAAGGGGAAACGGACCCAGAGCTGTTCTTCCCGCAGTTCGGCGGACAGGACGCGCAACCCCCGCGGTGGCGGACCGGAGATCCGCTGCCCGTTGGCATCGAAACGTCCATGGTGGCACGGGCAGACGAAGTTGTCCTCATCCTCCTCCCAGCGCACGGTGCAGCCCATATGCGGGCAACGCGCGAGCAGGACCAGCGGCTTCCGTTCCTCATCGAGGCGGGCATAGACCACCTTGCGGTTTTCCTCCTTGCGCCAGTGTCGCTGCACCTCGACCCGGGCGGTGAAGCGATGAAAACCATTCCCCGCGAGGTCGGGTAGGCCGCCGAGACGGACCTCGGTCTCCTCGGGGCCGCTTGGCCCCGGATCGCGCAGGAAGAGGGCGACGAGAGATCCCAGGGCGCCGGTCAGCGCGGCGCTCGAAGCCCAGAAGATGGCGGCGAGAAAGCCGCGCCGCCCGGGCCGCGGTACGGACGGAGGAGGGGTGGCGGTGGTGGACAAGTCTCCCCCTTCATAACAAATCCGGGCTAGTCGCTGGATTCCACGAGGAAGTCGTCGAAGGAAGTGGTGGCATCCGCCTTGGTCCACAAGCCCACGCCACCGGCGTAGGGAAAGGCATCGCTGTGGCCTTCGAGTAGCTCCTTCCCGTCCAGCGATCCCGTGAAGTGGTCACCATCCTGAGTGATGATCAGCAAGTGCCAATCTCCAGCCGCCAAGGAGACGTCCGCCGAAGCGAGCATGTGTCGGGAACCATCCTTCACCGAGTAGATCCGGAAGTTGTTCTCGAGCGGATTGAAGCGCGCGATGAAATAGTCGTCAGGATCCTCGACGCGCCAGATCACCCCTCCTCCCTGATCCTCCTCGCCGCCGCGGGCGGCGAAGCGCACCGAAATCCGACCGTCGAGGAAGTTCACTCGGTCGGTCCAGCAGAGGTTGAAGCAAGCACTGGCGGGAGCGGGGATCTCGGCCAGACTCAGCACCTTTTCCCCCGAAGGAGCACCCACTTCCCTCAGGACTTTCCAGATTCCGAGTCGGGCTTGGGGGTGGGTGGCATCCACTCTCCAACCCTCGGGAAGCGCGCCTGGGGACACGTCTTCGAAATCCCAGCTCCAAGACGTTCCGCTCAGGGCCGGAATCAGAGCGGGGGCCGTGCCCGTGGAGGAGGCAGCAGCCCCCACCCCGTCACGGTTGCCGCATGCGGCGCAAAGGAGCGCGGGTAGGAAGAACGTGGTTGCCCATGGGTGACGCGCGAAAAGGATGGAGGAATCTTTCATTGCGACCCCTCCATCCTAGGCCGCCGCCGCGCTAGTTTGGGAGGGCTTGGCCCAGGATCGCCTTCTCGAGACCGTGGTGCCCGCCGCCGAGGCGGAAGGGGCCGCGGCTCTGCTCGAGGGTTTCCCCGTCGCCCAGGTCTGGCGGGACCCCGGCGAGGGCGTGGAGGTCTTCCGGATCCTGTTGCCCGCGGAGCGGGTCGAGGAAGTTCTCGATGCCCTGGAATCGCGCTATACCCATGTGGAAGGTTTCCGCGCTCTGGTGCTGCGAGTGGAGGCGGCTCTGCCGCGTTCCTCCGCAGCGGAAAAGGAAGTCGAAGCCGAGTCCGCGGAGGCCTCGCGGGAGGACTCCGTTCCGCCGCCGTTGCGAATCAGCCGCGCGGAGCTCTACTCCCAATTGGAAGAAGCGGCCCGGGTGTCGAGGGTGTTCTTGGCCATGGTCGCGCTCTCCACCATCGTTGCGGTGATCGGTCTGGCTCACGACAACCCCGCGGTGGTGATCGGCGCGATGGTCATCGCCCCGCTGCTCGGACCGAACATGGCCCTCGCGCTGGCCACGACGCTGGGGGACACCACACTCGCATTGCGCGCCCTCAAGGCCAACGGCCTGGGCCTGTTGCTCGCCCTGGCCGTGGCGATGCTCCTGGGGTTGGCCCTCGGCGCCGACCCCGACATCGGGGAGATCGCCTTCCGGACCCAGATCGGATTCAGCGACTTGCTCCTCGCGCTGGCCGCCGGGGCCGCTGGCGCCCTGGCCTTCACCTCCGGGGTGCCGAGCAGCGTGGTCGGAGTCATGGTCGCGGTGGCCTTGTTACCGCCACTCGCCACCTTTGGCATGTTGCTGGTCGGCGGCCATTCCGCCGCTGCGCTGCATGCCCTCCTCCTGCTCGCCACCAACGTGGTCTGCGTCAACCTCGCCGGGGTCGGAGTCTTCCTCGCCCAAGGAATCCGTCCCCGAACTTGGTGGGAGGCGCGTCGCTCCGCCCGTCGCGCCCGGATCGCGCTGATCTTTTGGGCCTGCCTGCTCCTGGCCGTGGCCGTACTGGTGTGGCTCTCGCGCCGAGCGCCGCCCGCCCATTTCGGTTAGGATGCATCCTTCGGCCCGGCCCGGCCATCCTTCATGTCCCAAAAACGCCCTCTCGACAAGGTGAACACCTGGTTCATCTCGATCGCGCACGTCCTCGCCGTCGTCGCGGTCCTCTACCTCTGCTTCGTCCAATTCTCCTGGTGGAGTCTGGGGCTGGGCCTCTTCTACTCGTGGATCTGCACGCTGTCGATCAGTGCCGGGTACCACCGCCTGTTCTCGCACCCTACCTATCGCACCCGTGGTTTCCTCCGCGCCCTGTACTTGTTCTTCGGCGCCGCTTCCATTCAGAACTCGGCGCTCAAGTGGTCTTCGGACCACCGGATCCATCACGGCAAGGTGGATCGCGAGGAGGACCCTTACAACATCCGCAAGGGTTTCTGGTGGGCCCACATTGGCTGGGTCCTGCACAAGGCGCCCGAACCGAGTTTCGACAACGTTCCGGATCTCAAACGGGATCGGCTGGTGATGTGGCAACACGAGCACTATCTGCTCACCGCGATTCTCTCCGGCGGTGTCCTCCCCTTGGCTCTCGGCTTCCTGTGGGGAGATCCGATCGGCGCCTTGCTGGTGGCCGGTTTCCTGCGCTTGGTGGTGGAATGGCACAGCACTTTCTCCATCAACTCCGTAGCCCACGTCCTCGGTCGTCGTCCTTACTCGCTGGCCAACTCGGCGCGGGATTCCTTCCTCACTGCGCTGGTGACCATGGGGGAGGGCTATCACAACTTCCATCACCGTTTCGCGAACGATTACCGCAACGGAGTGCGCTGGTTCCATTTCGACCCAACCAAGTGGTGGTTGTGGTCCCTCTCCAAGTTGCACCTCACCTGGGACTTGAAGCGGGTTCCGAAGGAGGCGATCCGAAGTGCTCGCGCCAGGGTGCGGGCGGAGCTCCGCGCCCGGAAACCGATCCCGACCTAAGGGTTCGCCGTGGTCGGGGTCGGCTTCGCGCCGCCCACCTTTCTCCGGAGTTTTCCGCAACCCCCGATCCGGGTATGCGGTAGGTCTTGCATGGAAGGTCGTCTCGCCGCCGAGCTCCCGGGGCTGCGCGCATTCCTGCGCCGTCTGGTGGCCGGTGGCGACCCGAGCCTCGATCCCGAGGATCTGCTGCAAGAAGTGTCCGCCCGCGCCCTCCGCTACCGCCACTCCCACGACCCATCCCGTCCGCTGGGTCCGTGGTTGCGTGCGATCGCCTTCCGCGTCTACCTGGATGCTCTCGGGGGACTGCGACGCCGCCCGGAACGGGCGGGCGCCAGCTTCCCGGAACCCTCCGACCCCCGCGCCCAGGCTCCCGGCACGGCCCTGGAGAGGCGGGAAGAATTGCAATCCTTGCTTGCGCGGCTCCCCGACCGCGAACGCCAAGTCCTTTCCCTGTTCTACCTGGAGGGTTCGTCGGTGAGGGCGATCGCCCGGCGCTGGGGCCTGGCCGAGGGAAGTGTGAAGTCCCTATTGCATCGCGCGCGCCGTCACCTGGCGAGGGAACGCGAGGAGGAGCCCGAATGACCCCTCGGACGCTTACCCGCGAGGCCTTCTGGGAAAGGGCGCAAGCCGCCTGGGACGCCCGCCGCGACCCCCTCGATGACCCGCGCTTGCGGCTCTGGCTGCTCTCCCACCCCGAGGAACTGGAAGTCTTCGCGCGGCTGCGTTGTCGGCTCCAAACCCTGGCAGCCGCCCCGCGCCCTTCCGCGCCTTCCGTCACCGCCCCCCTGTCCCGACGGCTCCTCTTCGCCGCCGCTGCCGCTCTGCTCCTGGCCCTGCTCCTGCCCTTCGGCGGGGGCCCCGATCCCGGCCGTCCCTCCCGGGTCGCCCTCGATCCCGCCACGCTACGGATCTACTCCTCGGAGTTCCTGGTGGAGCGGCGAGGAACGGGTTTCGGGGTTCGCCGCGGTCCCGCGGTCCTGTCCCTCACCCGCAACGAACACTTCGGTCCTTCATCGATTCGCGTCTGGAAACGCTCCCTCACCCTCCACGAGCCCTGAAACCATGCTCTCCCTTCCGCTCCCGTTCCTCGTCGGTGCCTTACTCGCTCCCCTGGCGCAAACTCCACCGCCCGAGCCCAACCAGTTCTTCCAATTCGAGGTGGGGGATCTCGTAAACCCCCCGCCTTCGTCCCACCCCGCGGGCCCCGCGTCCTTCCATCCCGATTACGACCTCGAGGGTCTGGCCTCCCTGATCCGCCGCGGGATCCGGCCCGCGCTCGATGCCACCCAGGGCAGCTTGCACTCCATCGAGCCGGACCATCTCGTGTTGGTCGGCAGCGCGGAGCAGGGCGATTGGGTGAGCCATTTCCTCGCCCTGCAGCGCGAACCCGGGCAGGGCCTGCTTTTCGAGATCCACCTGCTGCGCGCCCCGCGTGGGGGTTTCGCTGCCTTCGGTCTGAGTGGCCCGACCGCGGACGGGGCCGGTGACGCGAAGGGGCGGCGCCCCGTCATCTTTCCCGACTCGGAAGGTTTTCTCGCGCTGCTGGAGAAGTGTCTGCAAGGTCCTGGAGTGAAGACCTTGGCGGACATGAAAATGGTTTCTCGGCTCGGGCAGCGGGCGACGATCTCCACCATGAACGAGATCAACTATGTGGTCGGGTACGAGAAGGTGCGAGTGGAACCCGGTGGTCGGCTCCTCCTGGATCCGCAAATCTCCCAGATCGAGGAGGGCAACCAGGCCGAGGTCCTCGGGGTCCTGCTCGATCCGCTGCGGGTCTCCCTGCAAGTCCATTTGATCCGTTCGGAAGTGGAGCGGCCCTTGCGCTCGCTCCCCGGTCCTCCTCCTCTCGACCCAGCGGGGAATCCTCTCCCGCCTCCGGTTTCACCGGTGCTGCACAGCGCGGAACTGAGCAGCAGTCTGGAACTACCTTCCCATGGCGCTGCGGTCTGGATCACGCATGACGTGGACGACGATCACGATCTCGCCTTTCTGCTTCAGGTCAGTGCGAAACCCATCGCGGCGCACCCACCGAAATAAGCATAGAATGGGGCAGGCTCCCCCGCTCAAGGAACACCGCCACCACCGATGATTCTCGCACTAGCCCTGTTCGTGGCCCCGGTCGCGCTTCCCGCTCCCCAAACCGTGGGTGGAATGTGGAGTACCCGGTATTCCTTCGACGGCACAGCTCCCGACAGTTTCTTCGGCACCTCGGTCGGCGGCGGTGGGGACGTGGATGGCGACGGCGTTCCCGATCTGCTGGTCGGCGGCATGCTAATTGGGAATGGAGGAGGAGTCCTGGTCTACTCCGGCGCCGATGGGCACCAGATCCACTTCCTTCAGCTCCCCACCCCGTTGACCCACCTGGGGCGTTCGGTCGCGAATCTGGGCGATCTGGACGGCGATGGGCTGGCCGATTTCGTGGCCGGGGCTCCGGAGGCCGGCCCCAACGGTGCGCTCTCCGGCCAGGTCTGGGTCTTCGCCGGCTCCGACGGCCACGAACTCTTCCATTTCGATGGGCGCGCGGCGGGGGACTATCTCGGTCGCTGGGTGGCCGGCCCCGGGGACGTGAATGGGGATGGGATTCCCGACGTCCTCGCCGGCGCTCCCTACTCCAGTCCCAACGGTTTCGAATCCGGCACCGCGTTCGTCTGGTCCGGGGCCGATGGCAGCTTGTTGCACGAATGGCACGGCGGGGCGGCGGGGGACTGGTTCGGCAAGAGTGTCGGCGCCGCGGGAGACGTGGACGGTGACGGACTCGGCGACCTGATCGTCGGTTCCCCCTTCACCGACCCGAACGGGCTGGTCGGCGCGGGATCCGCGTTCGTCTACTCCGGAGCCACGGGACAGCTCCTCTACCGCTGGGACGGCGACGACAACTGGGTGCAACAGGGGCGCGCGGTCTCCGGCGCGGGGGACGTGAACGGCGACGGCTTCGCGGACCTGGCGGTGGGACGTCCTTACGCGGATTTCAGTGCCCGTGACGCTGGTTCGCTCTTCGTGTACTCGGGCGCCGACGGCAGCCTCCTCTGGCGCGTGGACGGCGAGGCCAAGGGTGATCAGTTCGGATTCTCGATCGCCCCGGCCGGGGACGTGGACGGCGACGGCCAGGTGGACGTGGTGACCGGTTGCCGCATGTGCGACCCGGGCGGCCGGGACGGCGCCGGCGCGGTCTACGTCCTGGACGGAGCGGACGGGAGCCTCATCACCCGCCTCGAGGGAGCCGCGGCGGGGGATCACCTCGGGCAAGCGGTTGCCGGGGTGGGGGATCTGGATGGCAGCGGGCGCGCCAGCATCAGTGCGGGTGCCTGGACCACGCAGGCGGCCGGTCGTCAGACCGGCAGTGCTTATGTCTACACCTGGGAACCGGTCCTCACCTTGGACTCGGGAATGATTTCCGCAAGCGGCCCCTCCGTACTGGCGAGTTGTGATTTCCCCTCATCCGAAGCCGGCCGGGGTTTCGCGCTGTTCGCCTCCGCGGGCACCGGGCCGAGTCTGGTCGACGGGCTGTTGCTGCCGCTGGCCCACGACGCGATTCTCTCCTCGTTCCTGGGCGGTTGGACCCCCTCTTCCTGGCAGGGAAGTCCGGGAACCCTGGATGCCAACGGCGACGGTAGCGTGGTGATCGGCGGTGGCAGTGCGGTCGCGCCCTTCATCGGTCGCACTTTCTATCTGGCGGCGGTTTCCTATGACCCGGCGACCCTGCACCTCCGGGGCTCTTCGGTCGCCCGGGCCTTGACCGTGGTTCCCTGATCCCCCCGCCGATCCCGATCCCTTCCCGCCGGTGCGGCGGAAGGGCTTTCGGGGTGGGGGCTGCCCCGGCCGGTTTCCTGGTTTATGGAACGGGGAGGCCACCTCCTATTCTGGAGCGGCGAACCATGCGCTGCATGCTCCTCGAGAAGTCCGGCGCTCCGCTGCGCGAAGCGGAACGACCGCTGCCGGAACCGGGCCCCGGAGCGATCCGGATCCGGGTCCTGGCCTGCGGAGTGTGCCGTACCGACCTGCACCTGCTCGACGGCGAGCTGCCCCATCCCCGGCTGCCGGTGGTGCCGGGGCACGAGGTCGTCGGCGAGGTGGAGGCCCTCGGACCCGGGGTCGTCGGCCTTACGCTCGGGCAGCGGGTCGGGGTGCCGTGGCTGGGCCGCGTTTGCGGGCATTGCTCCGCTTGTCGACGCGGCGAGGAGAACCTCTGTGCCGAAGCGGCTTTCCACGGTTACACCCTGGATGGCGGTTACGCCGAGGCCCTGCTCGCCGACGCGGCGTTCGTCTTTCCGCTCCCCGCGGAGGGCGATCCCGCGGAGCAGGCGCCGCTCCTTTGCGCGGGGTTGATCGGCTTCCGCTCCTGGCGCATGGCGGGAGCGGCCGAACGACTGGGTCTCTATGGCTTCGGGGCCGCGGCGCACATCCTGGTCCAGCTCGCGGTGCCGAGCGGTCAACGGGTTTTCGCCTTCACGCGCCCCGGGGATCGTTCCGGGCAGGAGTTCGCCCGTCGGCTCGGCGCCGCCTGGGCGGGTTCCTCGGAGGAACTGCCCCCCGAATCCCTCGACGCGGCGATCCTGTTCGCACCGGTGGGGGCGCTGGTCCCCGCGGCGTTGCGGGCTGTGCGCCCCGGGGGCCGGGTGGTCTGCGCCGGCATCCACATGAGTGACATCCCTTCCTTCCCCTACTCCCTGCTCTGGGGGGAACGGCGCTTGCTTTCGGTCGCCAATCTCACCCGGCGGGACGGGAAGGACTTCTTCGAACTGGTCGCGCGTCATGCGCCGCGAGCCGTGGTCCACCGCTATCCGCTCGGGGAGGCATCCCGGGCGCTCGCGGATCTGCGCGGGGGGGCGGTCGAAGGCGCCGCGGTATTGATTCCCTGATGGGCAAGCGCATCGCCAGCCTGTTCCTGCTCCCGGACTGCGAGCTGGCTTGCCGCTTCTGCGCCAGCGGCGGAGGTTTCGACACCATGAGTCCGGAGAGGGCCGAGGGCTTGCTGCACTCGTTACGAGAGCAGGGGTTTCGCAGCGTGGTGCTGGGCGGGGGCGAGCCCTTGCTCTGGCCCCACGACTTGAGGCGGCTCGCCCGTCGGGCCCGCTCCCTCGGGCTTCAGGTCCAGATCAGCACCAACGGCGTGGCCTGGCCGGAGCACTTCGAGCGCGAGACCGGGATCGATCGTTTCATCCTTCCTTTGGAGGGGGATACCGCACCGCTGCACGATGGTCTGCGCCGCGCCCCGGGCTTGGCCGACGGCCACCACGCGCTGGTCCTCCGCCGTCTGGCGGCGCTGCGGGCCGCGGATCGCGAGTTCACGATCGCGACGGTGGTCACCCGCGAGAACCTGCACGCCCTCCCGCGGATGGCCGCGCTGCTGGACCGCTGGGCGGCCGCCGGAGCCCGAATCCATGCCTGGCACCTCTACCGTTTTCTTCCCATCGGCCGCCTGGGATTCCGCCGGGGTTCCGAACTGGGCCTGACCGAGGATGCCTTCCGCGCCGCTTGCCTACCCTTGCAAGCTCGTCCCCGCCCCTTCCTGGTCCTGCGCCGCCCCGACATGCCTCATTCCCGGGAAGTCGCTTTCTTCTGGTTCCAAAACGGCCTCCTCCAAACCGGCGACTGGACCCTGACACTTCGTGCCGGGGGATTTCTGTCCGTTTTCGGGAAGAAGTCACCCGGCACGAAGTGTCAGGTGCCCCAGTCGCGGGCGTAGCGGTAGTCGAGGTTGATGGTGCGATTGGCGAGTTTGGCGATCACCGGGGGGCGCCGTTTGTACTGATTGGCGCGCACTCGGCGGCTGATCGAGTCCACCAGCTCGGGGCGGAAACCGGCGCGGAGCAGGGCGGCGCGGGGATAGCGGCGGTCCACCTGGAGGTGGAGGAGGGCGTCCACCTCGGCGTAGCGGACCCCCAGCTCCTGTTCGTCGGTCTGCCCCTCCCAGAGATCGGCGCTGGGTGGCCGCTCCAGGATGCCCCGCGGTACCCCAAGATGCTCCGCGAGCTGAAAGACCTGGCTCTTGTAGAGATCCCCGATCGGGTTCATCGCCGAAGCCATGTCGCCGTGAATGGTTCCGTAACCCAAGAGCAGCTCCGTCTTGTTGCTGGTGCCGAGAACCAGTGCCCCGTCCCGGGCCGAGCGGTCGTAGAGCAACACCATGCGACTGCGCGCCATCAGGTTGCCCTTGCGCAGGCGCCCGCGGCTGGAGTCGTCCTCCGCGAGCCCCGGAGCGGCCGCGATCAGCGCGTCGGCCACCGGACTGATGTCCACCACCTCCAACGAGACCCCAGCGTGCGCCGCCGATTCCCGAGCCAGGGCCAGGCTGGCGGGGTCGCTGGAGCGGTAGGGGAGGGCCACCGCCAAGACCTGCTCCGGCCCCAACGCCCGCGCCGCCAGCTCCACGACCAGCGCGGAATCCACTCCACCGCTCAGGCCCAGGACCGCGCGCCGGATCCCGAACTTATGGGTTTCCTCGCGCAGGAAGGCGCACAACACCCGCGTGGCGAGACCCACGTGACAACCCGGCGGGGGCGGAAGGGCGCTCATGCCTTCGCATCGGGGTCACCCCCGAGAGCGGCGCGCAGCGCATCCGGATCCTCGAGCAATCGCGCCAGGTGGAGGCGTACCAAGTCGGGGCGGGCGTCCCGGCGCAAGGGCGTGAACATCCGCGCCCGCCGCAGCGGATCGCTGTCGATGCGGTGGAGTAGAAGTTCTTCTTCCCCGGCCGCGGCCTCGGCCAGCGGGTAGCCGAAGGGGCCGACCACCGAGGAACCGCCCCAGTACATCGCGCCATCCTCGAAACCCACCCGATTGCAGTGCAGCACCCAGGTCTGGAGGAACAACCCCAACCCTTGCACCAACAAACGCCAAGCGCGCTGCGACGAGAGCTCGGCCTCGTCGGTGTCCACGCCGCGGGCCGGACTGGCGCTCGGCAGGATCAGGGCGTCGGCACCGCCCAGGAAATGCAGCCACGCCGCGGGCAGGTGCCAGGCATCCTCGCAGAGCAGCATCCCGAAACGCCCGAGTCGGCTGCGCACGGTCCGAAAGCGGTCGCCATGCGCGAAATACCGCCCCTCCTCGAAGATCCCGTAGTCGGGAAGGTGGACCTTGCGATGGACCTGGAGGATCTCCCCGCCCTCGGCGAAGACCGCCGAGTTGTAGTAGCGGTGGTCCGCGCTTTCCTCGACCATGCCGAAGACGATGCTGCGCTCGCGGGAGCGCGCCACCAACTCGGCGACCGGCGCGGCGTCCAGCCGCAAGGCGACCTCCTGGCACAGATCACGCAGGAAGTAGCCGGTCAGGGAGAGCTCCGGAAAGACCACGAGGTCGGCCCCGGCCTCCTTCGCTCGGTCGAGGAAGGCATGGTGCCCCGCGAGGTTGCTGGCGATGTCCCCGAGGGCGGGACGGGTCTGGGCGAGGGCGGCGAGGCAGTCCATGCGGTCGGGGGCGATCCAGCCCGGCCTACAGCCTAACCGCGACCCCCAGAGACTCAGAAAGGGACGTCGTCGTGCAGACCCTCGTCGTCGCTGGAGTCCTCGCCCGGATCCTCCGCTTCCTCCATGGCCTCCACCTCCCGCTCGGTGCGGGCGGCCGCCGCCGCCGCGCGGGCGCGACGCTTCCGCTCTTCATCCCG
>CAYVRL010000028.1:0-11848 GCA_964454065.1 uncultured Planctomycetales bacterium
CAGGCACTCCGGTTTTCTCCCACTCACGGCCCCATCCTCCCCTACCAGCCGCTCTTCCGATCTGGTCGGATTCGCCTCCGGACCCGGGGGAATCCACTAGCTGCGTACCCTCACCCCCTGCCTCATCCTCTGCCTCGGCGCGCTTGCACTGTCGCTCGCCCTCGGCGCCTGCACGACGCCCTCCGGGCCCGTGATTCGCTTCACCGACGCTGGAGTCCCCTACACCATCGAAATGCAGGACTACCGGGTTCGAAGCGGACTCTCGGTGGTTTCGGTTTCTTCCACCAAGGAGGGCGATTTACCTCTTGCGATCGTGGAACTCCGGAATACCACGGCTTCCGAGTTACGTTTCGACGCCCAGTTCACTTGGACTACCGCCGAAGGGCGGGTTCTGGCCGACCAAGGACACATGATGCGCGGCCAGCACGTTGGGCCCGGCGCCACCATCAGCCTCCAGAACGCCGCCGGCCGCGCCGACGCACAACGCTTCAAGCTCCAGATCCGCTCCGCCCAGTAAAGACCCATGAAAAAAAGCCTCCTCATTCTCCTTCCCTTGCTCAGCGCCTTCGGCTGCGGCAGCCACACCACGACTTACGACCCGAACGACGGCGGTCTGCGCGATGTCGACAGCATCGACTACAACGACTTCGTCGATGCCGCCAACGACCTGGTCCAGTCCCTGATCCAGTCCGGGGCCCTGGATGCGCAGGGGCTCGCCAAGGCCGACGACGGCAAGGTGATCCTGGCCCTCGAGGACGTTGACAACCTGACCTCCTCCAACCTCCAGACCAAGGTCCTGACCGACAAGCTGCGGATCGCGCTGAACAAGACCAAGAAGGTCTTGACCACCACCGCGGTCAAGTTCGGACAGGGAGGGGTGGAGGATACTGGTACTCGGGACGTCCGGAAGCTCGACGATCCGATGTTCGAAGAGAACACCTACGAGCAAGGTCACACGGTGAGGCTCCCGGATGTCTCTCTCTCCGGATCGGTGGTTCGAATGACCGCCGAAGAGGGGCGGACCAAGGAATCGGTCATCATCTTCAAGATGACCCTCACCGATTTGCGGAGCGGACTCGCCGTCTGGGAAGACGAAGCCCCGATCGGAAAACGGAGGACCAAGGGTTTGTTCGGCGGCTGATCCTCTAGCGGCGTAAGATCGTCGGGATGGATGGGGCCAACTCGACATCCCGGATAGGGCGCTGCTTGCTTGCCGCCGCCAGCGGGTTCCTCTTCACCGTATTCCTCCTGGGCAGTCTTACGGCTGCCCGGGAGTACCAGGCTGAGAACTGGTCGGAAGGGGCCATGCGCTGGCTGGCTCTCGATTTCTGGGCGCGTCAGTTTCCGCTCGAGGAGGGGCTCGCCGGCGCTTCGCTCACCTTGTTCTTGGCGCTTCTCGGTGAAACGCTCTCTTGGCGTCCCCTGGAACCCTTTCTGCGTCTGTGTCGTTTCGGAAGCCGGGTCTTCGGTCGACCCATGGGTTTTCTTTCCCTTCTTGCTTTGGCGCTCATTCCGCGCGGATTGGCGCTCTCGACCCGGCCGGAGCCCACCGCTGGGGCGCCGAATGTGCTGATCGTCCTCGTCGACACTTGGCGTGCGGACCGCAGCAGTTTCCTCGGCTATGACCGTCGAACCTGGCCCGGCGTGGGTTCCTTGGCTACGAGCGGGGTCGTTTTCGAGCGCGCAATGAGCCAGGCGCCGTGGACCAAGCCCTCGGTGGGCAGTCTCTTCACCGGCTTGATGCCCTCCCTCCACGGGGCCATGTCCCGCGCTTCCGAGCAGCACTCCTATCGCTTCGTCACACTACTCGGAAAGAACCTGACCATGGCCGAGGTCCTCGCCTCGCAGGGCTATGAAACCATGGGAATTGCGATGAATCCCAATGTCCAACCACGTTTCGGTTTCGCTCAGGGCTTTCGACGCTTTCGCATGGTGCCGGGATGGAAAACGCGCGACGGGGAGTTGATCGAGATCGCTGAAGACTGGCTGCACCGGGAGCGGCCCCAGGGGGAGCGCCCTTTCTTCCTTTATCTCCATTTGACCAATCCCCACTTCCCTTATGATCCCATCCCCCCGGCTCGGGGGACATGGGAGCGGTTTCCCGAAGAGGGGAAATTGGATTACGAAATCGTTCGGGATTTCCAAGCGGGAAGGATCCAGATCACGCCCAAACTCCGGCAACGAATGAGCGATGCTTATGACGAGGAACTCCTGGGGACCGATCTGGTGCTCACTCCCTTTCTCGAGGAGGTGCGAGCGGAGTACCCGAACACGGTCATCGTTCTGCTCGGCGATCATGGAGAGGAATTCCTGGAGCACGGCATGATCGGCCACGGACACCAGCTCTTCGACGAATCGCTCCATGTCCCCCTGGTGATCTGGGCCCCTGGAATTCCACCTGCCCGAATCAGGACTCAAGTGCGAGTGATCGATGTCTTCCCGACCGTCCTCGAACTGTCGGGTACGGATCCATCCGCCTGGGAGCGAGGCCTCCCGCGGGGAAGGAGTCTGCTCCCCCTGCTTTCCGGGGCCGAGGGCGAGGATCGCCCCGCCCCCGCGGAGAATGGAGGCGATGAGGAGCGCAGGGACCGACTCCGCTCCTATTGCGCTCTCGATCATGGTCATCCCTACAAACTGATTCGGCAAGAGCGGGACGCACGGCACCCTCGTCCTTCGTTTCACCTCTATGACCTCGAAAACGACCCCGGGGAACTGCGAGATCTCGCCGGACGACACCCGGAGATCGTTTCGCGGCTGTTCTCGAGGATGAAGGAGGGAGGATGGTACATCGCTCCGGAAGATTTGCGGGGGAAGGCCTTCCGGGAGCGGCTGAGCGAGGAAGCGGCGGCCAAACTGCGCGCCTTGGGCTACTTGGGGAGTGACGAGGAGGAGTGAGTTAGCCGGGGGGCCAGTTCATGCTCCTTCCGCCGAGTACGTGCAGGTGTAAGTGCTCGACGGTTTGACCGCCGTCGGGGCCAACGTTGGTGACCACGCGATAGCCACCCGGCAACAGGCCCTGTTCGGCCGCGACCTTCGCTGCCACGGCAAGCAAATGACCGAGCAATCCTTCGTGGCTTTCCTCCGCGGCGGCGATGCTGCTCAGGGGCTCCCGGGGGATCACCAGGAAGTGGACCGGAGCCTGGGGGTCGACATCGCGAAAGGCCACCACCCGTTCGTCCTGGTAGAGGAATTCGGCCGGGATCTCCCCGGCGAGGATCCGAGCGAAGACGTTCTTCATCGCTGGGGCGAGATCCCGGCTCGCTCGAGCAGCTCTTCCCAGGTCTCCCGATCCAGTTCCTCGCTCTCTTCGGCCAGTAGAACCGGAATGCCGTCGTCGATGCGATACTTTCGTCGCGTATCGGGGTCGGTGGAGATCAAGGCCTCTCCCGCTTGAACCAGAGGGGCGTGGCTCAGCGGACAGCGCAGGATGGCGAGGAACTCGGGGTCGAGGGGGGCCATGGGATCAGTATCGCACCATGCGCTCGGGCCGAAAAGGCCTCCAGCCTATAATCGGGGGTTACGCGTCGCACGAGTCCTCATGAGCCCTTCCTCCCGGTCTTCCCGCTTCCTCCGTTGTCTGGTTGCCGCCGCCAGCGGCTTCCTGTTCACGGTCCTCTTCCTCGGGACCGTTGCCGCCTTGCGGGAGTATTCCGCGGAGAACTGGGGAACGGCTCCTCTACGCTGGTTGGCCCTCGATTTCTGGGCCCGACAGTTCCCCTTGAAAGCAGCCGTCGCGGGGGGGGGCTTGACCCTGATCCTCGCCCTTGCGGGTGAGTTCCTCCGCATCCGAGCCCTCGACCCGCTACTGCGGGTACCTCGGTTCGGGGTGCGTCTCTTCGGGGGCGGCGTCGGCTTCGGAGTGCTGTTGGTGATGGTCCTTCTGCCCCGCGGCTTGGCCCGCGTCACGCGCCCCGCCGCCCCGGCCGACGCCCCCAATGTCCTGATCGTCCTCGTCGACACATGGCGGGCGGACCACAGCAGCTTCTTGGGTTACGAACGGGACACTTGGCCGGGGATCGACGCCCTGGCCAAGGAGGGGGTGGTTTTCGAGCGCGCCATGAGCCAGGCGCCATGGACCAAGCCCTCGGTCGGCGCTCTGTTCACCAGTCTGGTCCCCTCCAAACATGGAGCCATGTCCCATGCCTCACGGCAGACGAACTATCGCTTCGTGGCCATGGACCGCAAACACCTGACCCTCGCCGAAAGCCTGGATGCCGCCGGTTATGAGACCGCCGCCATCGTGATGAACGCCAACGTCCAGCCCGAATACGGTTTCGACCAGGGGTTCCGGACCTTCCACTATATCTCCGGATGGACGACGCGCGACCGGGACATGGTCGGGTACGCGGAGCACTGGTTGCACGAGGAGCGACCCGACAATGGGCGGCCCTTCTTCCTCTATCTGCATCTGACCGACCCCCACTATCCCTATGAACCCCTGCCGCCCTTCGCGGGGAAATGGGACCATTCCGGGTCGGACTTCAATCTCGATTATGACACCGTCAAGGCGATTCACGAGGGGAAGACCATCGTCACTCCCGAACTTCGCGATCATCTGCGCGATGCCTATGACGAGGAAATGCTGGGGACCGATTCCGTTCTGGCGCCCTTCCTGCGCAAAGTGCGCGAGGAGAACCCGAATACCATCGTGGTCCTCGTGGGTGACCATGGGGACGAGTTCCTCGAACACGGCATGATCGGTCACGGTCACCAGCTCTACGACGAGCTGCTCCATGTTCCCCTGCTGTTCTGGGCCCCGAACCTGCGGCCGCTGCGCGTCGGGGCCCAGGTCCGCTTGATCGATGTCTTCCCGACGGTCCTGGATCTAGCCGGGGTGCCGCTTCCCGACGGCCCGCGGGTCGACGGACTGCGGCTCATGGGTCGTTCCCTGCGGGCCTTGCTGGAGGGCCAGCCAGGAGAGGATCGACCCGCTCCCGCCGAAACCGGAGGCGATGGCGAGCCCCACTGGCAGTTGCGTTCCCTTTGCGCTCCCCGTGACGGGCAGCTCTACAAGATGATCCGCCAGGAGATCGATCCGGAACACCCCCGAGCCTACTTCATGCTCTACAACCTGACCCAGGATCCTGGCGAGCAGCACGACCTCGCCAAGGATCATCCGGAGCTGGTCCAGCGGATGTTCTCCGAGATGAAGGAGAATGGCTGGTACACGGCTCCCGAGGATCTCGAGGGTGAAGTCTTCAAGGGCAAGCTCGGAAAGAAAACCGCGGCCAACCTCGAAGCTCTGGGCTACATTGGCGGGGAAGAGGACCAGTAGGCTTCACCCCCTCTTCACGGGGACTCCATGCAAGGGACATGCCCCCCTGGCCTCGGCGTCCTAAACTTCCCAGTATGGCCACCGCCAAGTTGCTCCTGGTGGAGGACGATCCGGATCTCCTCGAGATCCTGCACCTGACCTTCGAGCGTGAAGGCTACACCTTGCTTCTCGCCAAGGACGGGGAGGAGGCCCTCCGTCGCGCCCAACGCCATGGACCGGATCTCGTGGTGCTGGATGTCATGTTGCCCGGCATGGATGGTTTCGAGGTCTGTCGTCGCTTGCGTGCGGATCCGAATTTGCGGCGGACCTTGGTCCTCATGGTTACGGCCCGTTCCGAAGAAGCCGATGTGGTACTGGGTCTTGGGGTCGGAGCGGACGACTACGTCTGTAAACCGGCGCGGCCGCGGGAGCTGGTGGCCCGGGTCGAGGCCCTTCTGCGCCGTGCCGATCGCAACTCCATCGCTTCCGAGGAGGAAGGCATACGGACCTTCGGAACCCTGGTTCTGGATCCCCAGCGCTTCGAGCTACGAGTGGAGGATCGGCCGGTCGTCCTCACTCCCACCGAATTCCGTTTGTTGCGCACCCTGATGAGTTCCCCGGGGCGGGTCTTTCGGCGCGCCGAGCTGCTGGATTCCTCGGTGGGAGCCGGTGCCGTGGTGGACGAGCGGAACGTGGATTCCCACGTCAAGGCCTTGCGGAAGAAACTCGGTCCTGCGGGAACCTTGATCGAGACGGTACGGGGAGTGGGGTATCGGTTGGCCGACCATGGGGGCTGAGATCTGGCCCCTCCTCCTCGCCCTCCTGGTCGTGGTGGCCCTGGGGATCGCTCTCCTGAGAAGCAATCGGACGCTCCTGGCCGCCCGGAAGGAAAACCTCCGTTTACTCGGAGAGCTCGACCTCCATCACCAGGCTTTCGATCTGCTCCAGGAGGGGCTGCTCTTGATCGCCCCCGACTCCAGCCTGCTCTATGCCAACCCCGCCGCCGTCGCTCTGGCCGGGGCCGGCCGCGCGCCCGTCCCCGGCGAGTCCTTGTCGCTGGGGGACTTCCTGCCTCCGCCACTTTCCAGCGCGGTGGGCTACGGGGATCCCGAGGAAACCACGCGGCGAATCGTGGAACTCGGGGAGGGCGAAGAGGGACGGGTCCTGGAACTCACCGGGGGGCCGGACGGTCGCGGCGGGCGCGTCCTCTTGTTGCGGGATTTGCGCGGTCCCGCGGCCGTGGACCGCAAGCGCCGTGATTTCGTGGCCAATGCTTCCCATGAGTTGCAAACTCCGATCGCCGCTTTGATCGGTCTACTGGATCTGTGTGAGGAAGCCGATCCTGAACTGCGTAGGGAGCTGTTGAAACGGGCGCGACGAAATGCCCAGGGTTTGGCCTCCTTGACCCGCGGTCTGCTGGGGCTCGCCCGGGCGGAGGATCCTGCCTGGCGGCCGACACCGCGGGAGCAACGGGTGGTGGAGGTCTTCGCGCGGGTCAGGGAACGACTGGGGGGGCGCCTGCCGGAGGGTCTGCTCCAGGAGCACTGTGTCCCCGATCTACGCGTACTGGTGGATCCGACGGCCCTCGAGACCGTTCTTGCGAACTTGGTGGACAACGCCCTTGCCTATGCTCCGGGGTCGACCGTGGAGCTTCGGGCCGCCGCGGGAGTAGAGGGTGGGGTCTCGATCGAGGTGGAGGATCACGGCCCGGGGATCGCTCCGGAGATCCTGCCGCGGATCTTCGAGCGCTTCTTTCGCGGGGATCCCGCGCGCAGCCGCGAGGGAGGAGGGACCGGCCTCGGCCTGGCCATCGTCCGCAACCTCGTGGGGCGGATGGGCGGACGAATCGCGGTGCGCAGCCGTCCCGGCGAAGGAACCCTCTTCCGGGTGGAGCTTCCCGCTTCCCCGGGCCGTCCCTTGCCGGGGGCGGGCCAGGCGAGTTTCAGCTGAGCTTCACGGGGTCTTCACATTCCCGGAATAGGCTTCGGGTGGGTGGAGAAGGCGTTCGACCCTCCCCCACACCACCAACGGAAAAAAATGAAGCTCCGCATCCCCCAAGCCCTCGCCGCGACCCTGGTCCTGGCGGCCCCCCTGGCCGCCCAGCAACCCAAGGTCGATCCGCGTCTTCCCGAGTACCAGAGAATCGATCAGCAGCTCGCCGGGACCATGAACTCGGTCGGATCCGACACGATGCTGAACTTGATGACCTACTGGGGAGAGAAATTCCGGGACTACTACCCCGGCGTCAAGATCCAGATCGAGGCCAAGGGATCCTCCACGGCTCCCCCGGCGCTGATCGCCGGCGCCTCCCAGTTCGGTCCGATGAGCCGCAAGATGAAGCAGGAAGAAGTCGACAAGTTCATCAAGAAGTTCGGCTACGCGCCCACCCGGATTCGGACCAGTCTCGATGCTCTCGCGGTCTACGTGAACAAGGACAATCCCATCGAAGGGCTGACCCTGGAGCAAGTGGACGCGATCTTCTCCAAGAACCGCAAACGAGGTCACTCGGTCGCCATTACGACCTGGGGCCAACTCGGTCTGGGTGGTCAATGGGCCGCCATGCCGATCACCCTCTTCGGGCGCAACAGCGCTTCCGGAACCTACGGTTTCTTCAAACATCACGTCCTCGAGAAGGGTGATTACAAGGACACCGTCAAGGAACAGCCCGGATCCGCCGCCGTCGTCCAAGGGGTGACCGCCGACCGCTCCGCAATCGGCTACAGTGGCATCGGCTACATTACTTCGGGGGTCCGCGCGGTCCCTCTCTCCGAGGATGGCGATGAATACTTCGCCGCCGACCTCGAGAATGTGGTCAATGGCGACTACCCGCTGGGCCGTTTCCTGAACCTTTACATCAACAAGAGGCCGAACCAGGAACTCGATCCGCTACGGCGGGAATTCCTGCGCTTCATCCTCTCGCGTGAGGGACAGGAAGTGGTCATCAAGGCGGGCTACCTCCCGATTACCGTCGAGGTCGCCTCCCAGGAAGCCAAAGCGCTCGGCATCCCCTTCGAGGCCGCTCGGAAACCTGAGTAGTTCCTGAGCGCCCCTTCATCCCCATTTCCTTTTGGGTCGCGCTGTTCCGAGCGGCGCGGCCCGCCTTCGTCCCCATCATCACCGCTGATGAGAAAACGTCCCGACCTCCGCACCCGCCGCCGCCTCGCCGATCAGATGGCGGCGGTTCTGGTGCGTTTGGGGGGAGTCGGGATCGTGCTCGCGGTGCTTTCGATCGCGGTCTTCCTGGTCGTGGAGGCCGCGCCCCTTGCCTTTGCTCCCCGTCTCGCCGAGTCCAATGTGTCGAAACTTCCCGAGGTTTCCGACAGGACTCCGATTCTGGCCCAAGGGGTGGATGCCTTCGGTGAAGCGCGTTGGATCCTGCGGGCCAGCGGGGCTCTGCGGCTGCGTCGAATCGAGGATGGTTCCCTGCTCGCGGAACAAGAACCCTTCTTGCTCGCCAAGGGAGAACGGCTGGTCCTCGCGAAACTCGGGATCGAACAACAGCGTCTGAGCGTCGCCACCTCACGCGGTCGCCTCGCGACGCTGGCGTTGTCCTTGAAAGTGGATTACCACGGAGGCGCGGAGGGTGAGGGGGATCTGGAACGCCACCATTCCCTGGGGGAGCTCAAGGCCCGCTGGCTGTTGGACGGGGATGGCAAGCCGCTGCGGGATTTCGATCTTCATTCGGAAGATGGAAAGATCTTCGCTCTGACCATCGACGCAGGCGGGAGCGCGCGCCTCTTGCGCGGGGAAGTCAAGACCAATCGACTGACCGGGGCCGAGCGCTTCAAGTTGAAGAGCTTGGTCGTTCCCGGCGGAGGTTGGGAACGGGCGGGTTTGTTCGAGGGCGGCGCGGGGATCCTGGTGGCGGCGGACGGTAGCGTGGAAGGGATCGCGGCGGATCGGCGCTTCAGGGAACTGGAGGAACGGGGCCGGAGCGAAAGCGAGGGGTCGGTCCTGGCGATCCAGGCCCTGATCGGACGGGGAAGCTTGTTGCTGCTCCGTGGTGATGGCAGCGTCGAACGTTGGTCGATGAGGCCCCGACCTGACGGCGGCCCGCGCATCGACCGCGCGTGGAAACTCCAGCACGTGGTGGATGGTCCCCGGACCCTGGTGCCTGCGACGCGAGGTCGGGTGTTCTTCGTCATTGGTCGGAAGGAGTTCGCGATTGGGCAGGCTACGCTGGGCAGGATCCTGCTCCGAAGGCCGATGGCGGCCACCACGGACTCCCTTGCGGTTTCACCCCGGCAGGACCGCCTGGTTCTCTTCGATCGGGACGGTTCCCTGAAGGTGACCGAACTGAATCTGGAATACCCGGGCATCGGCTGGTCCACCTTGTTCGGGAAGGTCCTCTACGAAGGAGCCCCGGAACCGGCGTGGGTATGGCAATCCACGGGCGGTACGGATTCCTACGAACCGAAGCTCTCTTTCGTTCCCTTGATCATCGGCACGCTGAAAGGCACTTTGTGGTCCCTGTTGCCGTCCCTGCCACTTGCGCTCCTGGGAGCTCTGTTCACAGCTCGTTTCCTGAGTGGTCGGGCACGGGAAATCGTGAAACCACTGGTGGAGCTCCTCGCCGGGATTCCCTCGGTCATCCTCGGTTTCGTCGCGGCTCTTTATTTGGCTCCGGCGATCGAGCAGCGGATGCTGGTCCTATTCCTCCTCCCTCTCGTCTTGGGGACACTTACCGCGGCTTTGGCGATCGGGTGGGCGCGTTTGCCGGTCGGGTTGCGTACGCGGGTGGGGACCAATGCCATTCCTTTCCTGCTCATGGGACTCTATCTTCTTGTGGCCTGGCAACTCTTCCGGCATGGCCCCGCGATCGAGGAGGCGTTGCTCGGCTCCTCATTCCGTATTTGGTATCCGGACCATTTCGGACTTCCCTTCGAACAGCGCAACTCCGTGGTCGTCGGTTTGGCGATGGGGTTCGCGGTCACCCCCCTCGTCTTCACTTTGGCCGAAGATGCCTTCCGCAACATTCCACGGACCTTGAGCGATGCTTCCCTGGCGCTCGGCGCGACGCCCTGGCAGACAGCGGTCCGAGTGATCGTGCCTCCTGCCAAGCCCGGAGTGATCGCCGCGATCATGTTGGGATTGGGGCGGGCGGTGGGGGAGACCATGATCGTGTTGATGGCGACCGGGAACACACCGATCACTTCGATGAACATCTTTCAGGGTTTCCGAGCACTGTCCGCGAATCTCGCCGTGGAACTCCCTGAAGCGCCGGTGGGAGGGGGCCTCTATCGGACTTTGTTCCTCTCCGCGCTGCTGCTGTTCGGGTTCACTTTCCTGATCAACACCCTGGCGGAAATGATGCGGGTGCGGGGGAGGAAACGCCTGTGAAGGGTGCCTCTTCGTCCCTTCGCCCGGACTACCGGGGAAGTATCGGCATTTTCCTCTGTGGGGGAGCGGTGGCCCTGACCCTGTTGGCTACCGGGCTCCTGTTCCTGCTCCTCTTCATGCGCGGCGCGGCGGCGTTTTGGCCCCGACCCTTGGTGGAGTGGAAGCTGGACGATGGGCGGGTGCTGCTGGTCGAGGAACTCGAAACGGATGAACGAGGTGGGGTCCGCGGGCGGATGGCGAACCGCGAGGTCTACGGCACGGGTTTCCTCTATGCGAAACCGGGAACGATCGAGGAGCGCCGGATTCCCGCCGACGCGGTGCGCATCGAACGACTCGAGCACGGGCCCTTCCACGGTTACTTGGAGGGGGAGGAAGGGGCGGCGCTGCGCTTGCGACTTCCCGACGGTACGCCCACCACTCTGGCCATGGAGCAGGCCCTGCGGATCAGTTATCCCAATCGAATGGGGTTCTTCGACCGACTGCTCACATGGGGAGGAAACGTGTGGCGGTTCTTGAGTACGGAACCTCGCGAGGCGAATACCGAGGGCGGAGTCTGGCCGGCACTCGTCGGAACTTCCTTGCTGGTCCTGTTGATGTCCCTGTTGGTGGTCCCCTTCGGAGTACTCGCCGCGGTTTACTTGAATGAATACGCGCGCGATACTTGGTTCGTGCGCTTCGTGCGGATCGCGGTGAACAACCTGGCCGGAGTGCCTTCGATCGTTTATGGAGTCTTCGGGCTCGGGTTCCTGATTTACGGAATCGGCGGGACGATGGACCGCTTGTTCTTCGCGGACCGGCTGCCCGCCCCGACCTTCGGGGCCGGAGGTTTGTTGTGGGCATCGGTGACGATGGCCCTGTTGACGGTGCCGGTGGTGATCGTGGCCACGGAAGAGGCCCTGCGCGCGGTGCCATTGGAGCGGCGGGAAGGCGCCCTTGCCTTGGGTGCGACCCGTTGGGAGATGATGCGCAAGGTGATTCTCCCCGGCGCCCGCCCGGGGATTCTCACGGGGGCGATCCTGGCCATTTCCCGAGCCGCGGGCGAAGTCGCTCCGTTGATGCTGACCGGAGTCGTCGGCTTCGCGCGGGAACTTCCGATCGACGGCGTGGCTCCATTCTTGCACGTGGACCAGCGTTTCATGCATCTGGGTTTCCACATCTATGCGGTGGGCTTCCAGTCCCCCAATGTCGAAGCCGCCGAGCCCTTGGTCTATGCCACGGCATCGCTGTTGCTCTTGCTGGTACTGATCTTGAACC
>CAYVRL010000029.1:0-11779 GCA_964454065.1 uncultured Planctomycetales bacterium
GAAAGGAATTCGCGGTGACACCATCGGCAGGCACCGGTTCCAGAGACCAGGGAAGGGGATCGAGCGGCAGGAAAACGACACCGGCATTCTCTAGGGAGACGAAGTAGGAAGGATACGCGGACAGGAAATTATGTCCTTCTGCGGGGAAGGGATTCCAGACCGGTTGGGCGGCTCAGAGCAGGAAATCCAGGAAACGGACCGCGTAGGACTGGAGCGGGGTGTCCACGAGGCCGCACAGATAGAGGATGGCGATCACGAAGACGCTGCACCAGACCAGGGTGATGAAGTTCGCCATCCAGAACTTCCGTTTCAGACGCCAATCGATCTCGGTGATGGATCGTTGGTCGGCGCGGTTCGCCCACCGTTGCATGGGCAGGCGGAAGAGGATGTACACCTTCAGGGCACTGGAGACGATCTGATTGAGATAGAGGATCAGCGGGAACCACGGCTCGATGCGCCGATTGTGGTAGTAGAGGAAGAGGGACAGGGTGCCGCGGGTGAGGACGATCCAGGGGGGCAGGGCGAGGAGGACCAGTGGGGTCCACAGGATCGATCCGGAGAGCAAGGCGACCGGGCCGATCAAGCAAGTCCACATCGCGATGCGTTGATCCACGATGCACCACCAGATGAAGAAGCCGGTCCGTCGCGGCCCCAGGGCGATGGCGCGCGAACCGTTGCGGAGCATGTTGCCCGACCAACGCAAAAGGTTCTGGGCGGCGCGGCGGATCCACGCTCGTTCGATCTGTTCGATCGTGTGCACCGTGGCATCCGGGACGTACATCATTTCCGCCCCGCGCTTCAGGAGCGCATACCAGGTGGACTTGTCGTCACCGGAGAGGAAGCGGAAACTGCCCCAGTGCCAGTGGAAGAGGGAATCGGCTTCGACCAGGGAAATGAACTCTTCGTCCAGCACCTGACTGGCGCGCATGATGGACATCCTGCCGGTCAAGGTGAGGACTCGGCGGGAGAGCGCGTGCGACTGCATCGCCATGTTGCGCTGCGCGAAGCGGAGGCTGAACCAGCTCTGCATGGGCCGGTTGCCCTCGATCAGGGGAACTTCGTGCGTGGTCAGGGCGTGCATCTTGGGGAGGAGTTGAAAGAAGGGAACGCAGGAGTGGATGCAGCCCGGTTCCAGGATCGAATCCCCGTCCAGGAAGACGATGGGGGTATCGCCGCCGATGCCCTCCCGCGCCATCGCTCGTAAGGTCAAACCGATGGCGATGCGCTTCCCGGGCACGTTCTGGCGGACGAAGACCACCTCGAAGTCGTCGGGCAGATCCTCTCCGAAACGTTCTACTTGCTCGGAGATCACCTCTTCGTCGTAGCGATCTCCCGTGCCCACGAAGAGCGAAACGGGAACTCCCAGTAGTTTTGCTTCCCGAACGATGCTGATGACCACTTTCTGAGTGGTGAGGGCGTTCTCCCGGAAGGTGGTCATCATGAAGGCCACCCGATCCGGTTTCCATCCCGTGGCCTGCAAGGCCCTCGCCCGGGCGCGGAGGCGGGGGAAGACCCGTTTCTCGTAGATCAGGGAGCGGACGAAGTGAGTCATCCACCACGAGTAGCGCCATGCCGCGAGGAGGCCCAGGGCGGAGAAGAGGCGGCCGATGTGGGGGCCGGAAATGTCCAGTGGCAGGGCGAGGATCCAGGCGGCGGCGAGCAGGAATTGGAGATAGACGATCAGTGCAGCGCGCAGGCTCCAGTGGAAGGGCCGCTTCGAAATCGGGGCGGGGACCGGGTCGTTACCAGTCACGATGGAAGCAGACCTTGGCCAGCAGGCCCAGGCTGTCGGAAGCCGAGAGTTCGGCCATCGCGTCCTGGAAACTGACCCCGCGTTGGAGGTCCTCTTCCGAGAGACCGATCAGGCCGACCACGACCCGCAATCCCGGAGCATTGCCCAGTAGGCTGGAGTCCCGCGCGGTGGTGGAAGAGGAATCGATTTCCAGGACCACACCGCGAAAACGGTATCCCAGGGACTTGATCTCCACCTCGGCGTTGCCATGCAGGCGGACGAACTCCGCTTCCTCCGGACTCAACCAGGCTTCGATCCGTCGCACTCCGGCCTGTTCCAGTCGCAGGAGTTCGGTCCCTTCCTGGATGCTGGTCCCCACCGCCTTGGCGATCGAGACCACGGTTCCAGCGAAGGGCGCCCGCACGACGATCGAATCCTCCTCCTGCTGGGCGGCGAGGGACTGTTTCTCGAGTTCGTACTTCGCCCGCGCCAGCTCGAGTTCGGCCTGGATCTGGGGGAGGTTGGCTTGGAAGCGACCACTCTCGATCAGGAAGCCTTCCGCGAGGGCGTCCAGGTTGGCCTTGTCCACCGCGGCCTGACTCTTCACCGATTCGATCTCGGCCTGCAGGGCCGCGTAGTCGGATTCCGAGACTTCGAGCTGGTGGATGGAAACCGCTCCGGATTCCACCAGTGCGGCAGTCCGCTCCCGATTCCGGTCGAGGAGTTCCGCGTTGGCTCGGAGCAGGGCGAGTCGGGAATCGGAGGCCGCCATCCGGGCCTGCAAGACGCTACGGTAGATCTCGATCTTCTTCTCCTCGACCTCCTCGAGATCGCGGGCCCGGCGGAAGGCGATTTCCGCATCCGCCATCCGGCGTTTCGCGGTCCTCTCCTTGGCGCTGGCCTCCTGGTCGATCATGCGGAACAAGGCCTCTCCCTTCCGCACCTGGTCACCTTCCGCCACGTACAACTCTTCGATCCATCCGCCCGTGGGGCTGAGGATGGATTCCGTGGGGGCGGCGACGGTGGCGGTGGAGACTTCGAGGCGCCAGACCCGGGAATAGAGCGTGGAACCCACGTACCAGGTCAATACGAAGCCGACCGCCAGGTAGGCCAGATAGCGGGACCAGCGTCGGACATGGAAACTCCAGCTCAGTTCGCGAGGATCCCTCTCCACCTCCACGGTAGTGGGGGTGACGGGGGTGTCGATGCGCTGGATCGCACCCTCCACCGAGCTCAGTTCTCCGGAGAGGAGACCGCGGGCGAAATAATCGAGTAGATTCCGCGTCCTCTCCTCCAGGTCGAGGAATTGGGCGGCGAGCTGTTTCTGCTCGGCATCGTGGCGCACGACTTGGACCCGCGCCCGCGCGTTCACCCAATAGCCCTGGAAGGGGATCGACAGGGTGACCTCGAAGGGGGACTCGGGGGCTTCCCCCGGGTAATCCTTGATGCGGAATCCTCCGACACTCCAGTCGATGGTCTCGAAGGACCGACCCTGGATCTCCACCCGGATCGGCGCCTGGATCCGATAGTGTTTCCGCTTGCTCGGCGGCAGGGAACGGATCCGGTCCATGCTTCAAGTTCGAGTGGAGGACACCACTGCGGGAGACGTCCTTCGCGGAGTGGGGGAATGGCCGCCGGGTCGTGGAGCCCCCGCTCCGATGCGGGCGACCTCGAGGATGGAGGTTCCCGAGCTCTCCACGTCCTTCCGCTGCTGATGGGAGAGCCGGTGGTGGATCACCAACAGGTCCGCTTCCCGGGCCACGCTCTCCAAGTCGGGGCGGAGGATGGCGCGCAACTCCTCGGGTAGCTCCTGCGCCATCGGGCTCAGCCTTTCGTCGTAAGCCAGGACTTCCACCCCGGCCGCGCGCAGACCCTCCAGGATCGGGAGCATCGGAGACTCCCGCAGATCGGGCGTTCCCTCCTTGAAGGACAGGCCGACGATGCCGACTACCTCCGGTCGCCGTTCCAGTACCAGCCCCAAGATCCGGTCGATTTGGTAGAGATTGCTCGCGTAGGTACCCGCGAGCAGTTTCAGCGGCGTCCCCGCCCCTTCGCCGACGTGGAGGATTTCCCGCAGGTCCTTGGGCAGGCAGGAGCCGCCGAATGGTCCCCCCGGGCGGAGATAACGAGGACTGATGTTGAGCTTGCGGTCCGCGCAGAAGAGATTCATGACCGCCTCCGGATCCGCGCCCAGGAGTCGACAGGCCATACCGATCTCGTTGGCGAAGGTGACCTTGACCGCATGGAAACAGTTGTCCGCGTACTTGACCATCGCCGCGGTTTCCACGCTGACGAAGAAGGTGGGGGTTTCGTGCGCGGGATAGAGCTGCTTGCACTTCACCGGGGCTGCGGCCCCGTGGACGCCGAAGACGATCTTCGGCGGGGTATGGAAATCCGCGATGGCCACCCCTTCGCGAAGGAATTCGGGATGACACACGTATCCCAGACCCTCGTCGTAGCGGAGGCCGGAAGTCTCCTCCAGCAATGCCATGAGTCCACGGTGGACCGGAGGGGGGGAGGTGGAGCGGGAGATCAGGACGAAACTCCGCTTCCCGGCGGCGCGGACGGCCTGGCCGATCGCGCGGACCGAGGTTCGCAGCGCGGAGTCGTCGATCCCGCCATCCTCGCGGCTGGGGGTGCCGACCGCGAGCATCGCGACCTCGGTGTGGGCGATCGCGCGCGCGAGGTCGTGGGTGGCGGTGATGCGGCCCTGGGCGTGGCCGCGGGAGATCAGTTCCTCCAGCCCCGGCTCCTGGATGGGTGCCTTCCCGCAGGCCAGAGCCGCGACTTTCTCCAGGTCGACGTCCACGCCGACGATGCGATGGCCCAAGTCCGCCAGGCAGCCGACGCTGACCGATCCCACGTAGCCGAGTCCGATGATCGCGATGTCCATGATGGGCATGGGGCGCTGGTCAGGGGATTCCGAACTCCGCCCAGCGGTCTATCGGCGGTGAGGGGGGCGAAGCTGAAGGGAGGGGGAAATCCCGTCGGCCCGCGAAAGGGGCTTGCGGTAATATGATGAATATCATATAACGAAGGCGTGGAACACAGCGAGGATTTGACGGGGCGGCAGCGCGCGGCCTTGGAGGCACTTCGGCGCTTCCAAGGCGAACGGGGCTATCCCCCGACACGAGCGGAACTTGGGAAGCTCCTCGGGGTCAGCGCCCAGACCGCGGACTTCCATCTGCGGGCGCTGGAGCGCAAGGGTTGGCTGCGCCTCGGGCGGGAGGCGCGCGGGGTCCGATGGGTCGTGGGCGGGGTGCCGGCCGCGGCGCGCGTGGTGCCGGTGGTCGGGCGGGTCGCGGCCGGCACCCCGCTGCTCGCAGTCGAGAATCTCGAGGGCAGTCTGCCCCTGCCCGAAGGCAGCGGGGCCGATTTCGCGCTGCGGGTCGAGGGCGATTCGATGATCGAGGCCGGGATCCTCGACGGGGACCTGGTCCTGGTTCGACGAGGCGAAACCGCCTCCCGGGGCGACATCGTGGTCGCCTTGCTCGGCGAAGGAGAGGAGATGTCCGCGACCGTGAAGCGCTATCTCCCGGGCCGCGACCGGATCGTGCTGCGCCCGGCCAACGCCACCTTGCCCGACCTCGTGGTGCCCCGCGGCGAGGCCTTCGCGATCGCGGGGCGAGTGGTCGGCGTACTGCGTCTCTGGTCATGATTCCGCACCTCTCCGAACTCTCCGTACGGGGCCGGATCGCCCATTTCGCGCACCCGGAGGAGGGCCGCGCGGCTTCTTTCTTCCTGGTCGTCCATCGACCCGCCGCCGACGGCGAGGGTCTGTGCGACGGCGAGAGGCTCGCGGTCTGCGCCGAAACCGATGCCGAACCCGGCGACCTCGTGGTCTGGTGGGCCGGGCGTCCTGGCACCGAGGCCCTCGCGCGCCTCGGCGAGGATCTTTCCCTGCATCCGGTCGGAGGTTTCCCTCCTCCCGGCGCGCAGGGGCGACTACGGATCCGCGGAGTCGTGGTGGGGCGGCTCCGCCAGGATCGTTCCCATCCCTGACCCCGCTCCGCTCGCTTTCGAAGCCTTCGATGCCACGGTCCGATCACCGCACGGTCCTACACGCCGACCTCGACGCCTTCTTCGTCGCGGTCGAGCGGGTCCGGGATCCACGTTTGCGTGGGCGCCCGGTCGTGGTCGGAGGAAGTCCCGCCGAGCGCGGGGTGGTGGCCGCCGCCAGCTACGAGGCCCGCGCCCTCGGCATCCATTCCGCGATGCCGATGGCCCAGGCGCTGCGCTTGTGCCCCGATCTGGTGCGGGTCCGCGGCTCTCATGGTCTCTATCGGCGGGCTTCGCGGGCGGTCTTCGAACTGCTCGGCGCTTACACCCCGATCGTGGAGAGGGTCTCGGTGGACGAAGCCTATCTCGACCTGAGTGGCACCGAGCGGCTCTTCGGTCGGGCGGTCGACGCCGCGGAGCGCATGCGCCGCGAGGTCCGCGAACGGCTGCGGCTGGATCTGAGCATCGGAGTGGCGTGCAACCGCCTGGTCAGCAAGATCGCCTCGGCTTTCGCCAAGCCCCGTGGGCTGTTCGAAGTCCTTCCCGGCCAGGAAGCGCGCTTCCTGGCCCCGCAGCCGGTCGCGACCCTGCCCGGGGTCGGTCCGGTCACCGAGCGGCGTCTGCTCGACTTCAACATTCCGCGGCTCGGACAGCTCGCCGTCACCGAGCGCTGGTTCTTGGAGGAGGCCTTCGGCAGCTACGGTCCGGCCTTGCGGCGCCGCGCCCGCGGGGAGGACGATACTCCGGTCTGCCCGCCCTGGGAGCGGCCGACGGCGAAGTCCATCGGCCACGAGGAGACCTTCACCCGCGACACCGACGACCACGCCTTCCTGCGCGCGCGGCTCGCGGAGCTGCTCGTTCGGGCCGCGCGGCGCCTGCGGGGCGAGGGATTGCTGGCTCGCAAGCTGACGGTCCACTTGCGCTATGCCGATTTCGCCGACGAGAGCCGCGAGACGCGACTTCCGGTTCCGAGCGACCACGACGGCGAACTGCTCGATGCGGCCCTTGCCCTGTTCCTGCGCATGGCCGCGCGTCGGACGCTGGTGCGCCTGCTCGGAGTGCGCCTCGGGGGACTGATCCCCGGGGCCTGGCAGCCCTCGTTGATCGACACGGGGCGTTTGCGCGAGCGGCGCCTGGTCGCGGCGTTGGACGCGATCCGGGATCGACACGGGGAGGGAGCGGTGAAGTGTGGGCCCGGAATCGTCCCCAACCGGAATCTGGCCCAGTTTGGTGGAGGTCCCATCGGTGGCCCCGGTGGGACTCGACGGCCCTTTCCCCAGGGATCGGGCCTTTCTCCTTCCTTGCCCCGGCCCGCCGCACCGCGCTTCCAGACACCCTCGGTCGGGACCGGGACGACGGAGAAGACGTTTCCGGCCGGGTTGGGTTACGCCGTCCCCTGAGGCGGACCTCCACCCAAATGGGCCAGATTCCGCAGTTGGACGTAGCGACCCCCTGGAGCTTCCACTTCGGAGCCTCGCGGGTCGAGGACCTCGCCGCCCGCGCCGCCGAGCGCGGGATCGGCGCCTTGGGCATGGCCGACCGCGACGGCATGTGGGGGGCGCTCCCTTTCCAGAGGGCCTGCGAGGAACACGGGCTGAAACCACTGCTCGGTTTCCGCTTGGTGCTTGGGAACAGCGCGGCCCAGCTCTTGGCGCTCGACGGCGAGGGTTGGGGAGCCCTGTGTCGGCTCTCTTCCCGGGTCGGGCTGCGCCGCCGCCCGGGGGACACCGGGTCGCGATCGCTGCCCGGAGACGGGGCGGAGCGCTTGGCGCACTGGATCGCCGCCGAGGGACGCGGTTTCGCGGTGCTTTCTCGAGATCCGCTGCTGCTCCGTGCCCTGGCCGCGGCGCGGGGTCCCGAGGACCTGTACGCGGCCTCGGCGTCCGCGTCCGCGGCGAGCGGGTTACCGCCGATCGCGGCGCCGCGCGTTCGTTTCGCCGACCGCAGCGACTACTTGCGCCATCGCCTGCTGGTCGCGATCGGCAACCGCACCACCCTGTCGCGACTCGAGCACTCCGCGTGCGCGCCGCCCACCGCCTGGCTGAGGAGCGCCCGTGCGTTGCGGGAGGAGTTCCGTCATGCGCCCGAGGCCCTGCACAACGCCATCGAGCTCTCCGAACGGGTGGCATGGCGAATTCCCGTGGATCGCAAGCGCCTACCGCGTTTCCCGGTACCGGGAGGGCGGAGCGCGCCCGCCCAGCTCGCCCGGCTCTGCGCGCGCGGCCTGCGTCGCCGTCGGGTGCCGCCCGCGGTGCGGTCCCGCTACCGGGCGCAATTGCATCGCGAGCTGGCGCTGATCGAGGAACTGGGCTTCGCGGACTACTTCCTGATCGTGGCCGAGATCGTCGCCTGGGCGCGGCGGCGGGGCATTGCCTGCTGCGGGCGTGGATCGGCGGCCAACAGCTTGGTCTCCTGGCTGCTCGGCCTCACCCAGGTGGATCCGCTGGCCCACGGTCTCTACTTCGAGCGTTTCCTGAACCGTGGGCGGCGGGATCTCCCCGATGTCGATCTGGACTTCGCCTGGGACGAGCGCGACGTGGTGCTGGACCACGTGTATCAGCGCTATGGACGCGATCACGTGGCGATGATCAGTACGCACTCCTGTTTCGCCGCGCGCGGGGCGGTGCGGGAGCTGGCCCGCGTGATGGGATTGCCGTCGGCCGAGATCGGACCGGTGACCCGTGCCCTTCCCGCGTGGCGGGCGGGCCCCTTCGATCCGGAGACCCTGCGCGCTCACCCGCGGGCCGCGCGCTTGCCACTCGACTCCGAACCCTGGCGCACGATCCTGCGCGAGGCGGCACGTCTCGCCGGTTTTCCGCGCTTCCTCGGGGTTCACGCGGGCGGCATCGTCCTGACCCCCTCACCGCTCACCGACCATCTGCCCCTGTGCCGCGCGCGCAAGGAAACCGCCGCCGGTCCGCTGGTCCTGACCCAATGGGACATGTACGCGGTGGAAGGAGCCGGCCTGGTCAAGATCGACCTGCTCGGCAATCGGGGGCTCGCGGTGATTCGCGACGCGGCCGCGGCGGCGGAGCGCAACACCGGGCTGCGGGTGGACTTCTCCCGGGTGGACGCGCGACGCGACACCCGCACCCGCGATCTGCTCGCGCGCGGCGAGACCATGGGTTGTTTCTACATCGAGTCGCCGGGGATGCGCGCCCTGTTGCGCAAGTTGCGCTGCTGCCGCTACTCCGAACTGGTCGCGGCTTCGAGCATCATTCGCCCCGGAATCTCCGCCAGCGGCATGATGAGCGCCTACGTGGATCGCCACCGCTGGGTGCGGGAGCACCACGGCGCCCACGACCCGGCTTGGTATCCGCACCCCGCCTTGCGCGCCTTGCTCGGCGAGACCTACGGGGTGATGACCTATCAGGAGGACGTGATGAAGATCGCGGAGGTCGTCGCTGGTCTGGACGCCGCGACCGCCGACGCGATGCGCCGCGCGATGGGCGGCAAGCACGCGCCGCAACGCCTGGCGGCCTTCGCGGAGGCCTTCCGCGCCGGGGCCGAGGCGCGAGGCACTTCCCCCGCACTGGCCGCCGAGTTGTGGCGGCAGATCGAGTCCTTCTCGGGCTATTCCTTCTGCAAGGCCCACTCGGCGAGCTACGCGGAACTCTCCTTCCGCTCGGCGTGGTTGCGGGCCCATTTCCCGGCCGAATTCATGGCCGCAGTGCTCCGCAACCACGGCGGTTTCTACTCCAGCTTCGCCTATCTGGCGGAGGCCCGGCGCATGGGATTGCGCCTCCTGCTGCCCAGCATCGAACACGCGAGCGAAGTCTTCGAAGGGGGGAGTGGGGTGCTGCGAGTGGGACTCTCCGAGATCCGCGGTTTGAGCGTCGAGACCCGGCGGCGGATCCTGGCCGCACGGGCCGCGACAGGGCCTTTCCGCACCCAGGAGGCCTTCCTGCGACGCGTACGACCCGCTCCCGCCGAACTCGAAGCCCTGATCCGTGCCGGGGCGCTGGACGATCTGGAGGACGGTCTGACCCGCCCCGAGCGCATGCGCGTCGCGGCCTCGTGGGCGCGGCATCGGGCGCATCCGGCCCGCAGCGGCGAGGGGCTCTTCCCCGAAGTCGCCCGTCGTCCACCGCCCGCCGCCCCCGAGTATCCACGTCGCACGCGGTTGCGGCAGGAATGGGAGGCGCTCGGCTACCTGGTCAGCGCTCACCCCCTGGAACTGTACGCGGAGGCAGCGCGCGCCACCGGGGCGATCCCGGCGCGGACGCTCGCCGCGCACCTCGGCGAATCCGTGCGGGTGCTCGGCTGGCAAGTCACCCAGAAGCCGATCCGCACCCGTGGCGGCAGCCCGATGCTCTTCCTCTCCTTTGAGGACACCACCGCACTCTACGAGGCCGTGCTCTTTCCGCGCTCTTTCCGGCGATTGGCGCCCTGGACCGTGACGCGCGGTCCCTATTTGGTGGAGGGGATACCGCGCGACGAACAGGGAGCGGTCACGGTCGAGGTACGGAATCTGAGGCTCCTGGATCCCGATCCGGTGGCCTAGAATCTCCCTTCCACCCGGGAGCCCCTCCGCCCGGGGGAACCTGGCATGGCGATCTTCCCGCTCTTCATGGGCCTGCTCGGGGGCCTGGCGCTCTTCCTCTACGGAATGGAGCTCCTGGCCGACGGCTTGAAGGCGGTTTCGGGAGAGCGGATGCGGCGCATCCTCGCGCGACTGACCAACCGGCGGTTGGCGGGGGCGGGGGCGGGCATGGTGGTGACCGCGGTCATCCAGTCCTCCTCGGTGACCACCGTGCTGCTGGTGGGCTTGATCTCGGCGGGCCTGATGAGTCTGGAGCAGGCGGCGGGAGTGATCCTGGGCGCGAATCTCGGCGGCACGGTGACCGCGCAGTTGATCGCCTTCCACGTCACCGACTACGCCCTGCTGATGGTGGCGGTCGGCTGGGCCACGGCATTCTTCGGAGGGCGACGGCGCTGGAAGGAGGGCGGGCGTGCTCTCCTGGGGCTGGGCCTGGTCTTCCTCGGGATGGATCTCATGGGGGATGCGATGCTCCCCTTGCGGGATTCGCCGGCCTTCCTGCACGGGATGTCCACCCTGGAGAGTCCCGCGATCGGGATCCTCGCCGGAACCCTCTTCACCGCCCTGGTGCAGTCCTCGGCGGCGACCACGGGGGTGGTGATCGTGATGGCCGGGCAGGGCTTGCTCCCGCTGGAGGCCGGCATCGCCCTGGTCCTCGGCGCCAACATCGGCACCTGCGTGACCGCCCTCTTGGCCAGCATCGGTCGTTCCCGCGAGGCCCGCCGCGCGGCCCTGCTCCACATCCTCTTCAAGGTGGTGGGGGTGGCGCTGTGGTTGCCTTTCCTGGAACCCTTCGCGGCAGCGGTCCGGGCTCTGCCGGGGGATTTGGGCCGGGAGATCGCCAACGCCCACAGTCTCTTCAACGGGGTCAACACCCTGCTCTTCCTGCCCCTGACCGGTTTCTTCACCCGGCTCGTGGTCCGCTTGCTGCCCGACCGTCCCGAAGCCCGCGGGGAAGCCTCCCGCGCCCGCTACCTGGATCCGGACCTGCTCTCCACGCCGGGACTGGCCCTCGACCACGCGCGCCTGGAGATCCTGCGCATCGGTGACCGCGTGCGCGGCATGTTGCGCGACGCCCTGCCGGTGGTCCTCGACGGCGATCGGGAGAGCCTGCGGACCCTCGGGGAGCGGGACGACGCGGTGGACGCGTTGCACGGCCAGGTGATCCTCTACCTGGGTCGGATCAGCGAAACGCGACTGGGCGGCGAACAGACCGAGGAACTGCTCAAGCTGTTGGAGGCGGCGAACAGCCTGGAAAGCATCGGCGACGTGGTCGAGACCAACCTGCTGGCCCTCGGCGAGTCGCGCATCGAGGATCAAGTGGAGGTCAGCGCTGCCACCCGGGAAGTGCTGCGGGGGTTCCACGCCGCGGTGCTGCGGGCCCTCGACTCGGCGCTGCTCGCGGTGACCCAGAAGAACGAGGAAGCCGCCCGCCGGGTGCGGGGCATGAAGGGGGAGATCAATCGGATCGCCGAGGCTCGGCTGAAGGAGGACCCGATCCGTACGCA
>CAYVRL010000030.1:0-11676 GCA_964454065.1 uncultured Planctomycetales bacterium
CTGCTGATCTGGGCCGAGACCATGTTCCTCCTGCCGACCTTGGATCCCGCCGCCGAGGGGGAGTTGCGGATCCCCAGCCGCGAGAGTGCCGAGTCCTACCGTTGGCCGGCCCTCGACGCTCGCCGCCTGATGGAGGAAGCCGTTCGCAAGGCGACCCATTTCCTGCGGCCGGGGGGGCTGTTCCTGACCGGAGCCCACTTCTACCAGGCGCTTCCCGTGGACGCCCCGGCCGAGGCCCTCAGCCCGCGCAGCAGCGCGGCGCTGCTCTTCGACCGACGGGGCCGGCTGCTCGGCCACGGGGACAAGACCCGGCTGGTGCCCTTCGGGGAATCCCTGCCCTTCGGCGGCCATTTCCCGGGCGGCTCCGCGCTCGCCCGCTGGATCTTTCGGAACTTCGGCCTGTTGCCGACCTTCCGCGTGGGGGAGCGCCCGGAGATCCTCTCCCTGCCGCTCTCGGCGGGCGGAAGCTGGCGGCTGGGTACCGCGATCTGCTGGGAGAACGTCTATCCCGAGGTCTTTCGGCGGCAAGCCCGTGCCGGAGTCCAGGCCTACTGCGTCCTCTCCAACGAGGCCTGGTTCGGCGACGGCGCGGAAATGGACCAGATGGTCGCCGCGACCCGTTTCCGCGCCGCCGAGACCGGGAGGGCGGTGATTCGGGCCACCAACACCGGGGAGAGCCTGGTGACCGACGCCCGAGGTGGAATCCTGGCCACCTATCCCCGGGAACGGGCCGGAGTCTTCGTCGCCACCTTGACCCGCACTTCCCCCGACCTCCAGACCCCTTGGGTTCGGGGAGGATGGCTGTTCGCCCCCCTTTGGGGGATGCTCGGACTGGTCCTCGCCCTGCTTCGGGTCGGAGGGCGCCGGAACGGGCTTCCCGGGAAGGCGGCTTGACCCTCCGGCGGGCCGCCGTTACCTTGCCGCTCGAACGGAGAGGCTTGATACCGGCCTGGTCCGAACGCCTACACTGTCTCCGCGCCCATCGAGGCGTACCCCCCCGAACCCCGATCACCCCGGATCGCCCGCAAACCGGATGAGTACCGCAGGCAAAGTTTTCGTCGCCTTCAACCTGGTCCTGGCCGCTCTCTTCGTCGGTTCCGCAGCCGCGCTGGTAGGGACCAGCCAGGACTACCGGAGCCAGTTCGACGCGGAAAAGGCCGCCCACGCCAAGGACAACCAGACCAAGCAGCAGGAGATCGACGATCTCGAGCAGCAGGTCAACGAGCTGACTCGGCAAGGCCAGCAGAAGGGCGATCAGATCCAACAGCTCGACGCCGCCCAGAAGGCCCTGGCCGCCGACCTCGAGACCGAACGCCAGCAGAACGCCGATCTGCGCGAGAGCCTCAATGGCATCGAGGCCAAGCTCGGGGACTTGGAACAAACCAACCGGGGCTTCGCCAATCAGGTCGCGGATCTGACCAGTCAGGTCCAGTCCTTGCGTGAGGAGCGCGACCAGGCGATGGACGCACGGGACGGTGCCCTCGCCGCGCAGACCAAGGCCGAGGAAAAGGCCCGGCTGGCCGAGGCCGCTGCCGCCGACCTGCGCCTGCAGCTCGCCCGCACCACGGATCGCGCCGAAACCGCCGAGGCCAGTCTGGCCGCCGCCGCCAAGCAGTACGGCTTCGACCAGAACGCCATCGGCGCCCAGCCGATGATCGACGGCGTGGTCCTCGCGGCCTCCTACGATGCCTCCCCCGCGATCATCCAGATCAGCGTGGGCAAGGACCAGAAGGTGCAGCCGGGCTTCACCTTCGACGTCTACAACGGTTCGGCCTACAAGGGCCGGATCCGGGTCGAGGTCGTGAACAGCACCAACTCCTCCTGCACGATCGCGATGGCCTCCGGTCCGCAGATCGAGCGGGGCGACCGCATCACCACCCGTCTCTGATTCCCGGGAGGTTCCAGACATGGCAGCCAAACGCAGTAGCAAGAGTTCGGGACGGGATCGTCGTCCCGCCAAGCCCAAGGCCGCCTCCCGCAAGGGTTCCCGGGCGGTCGACGCGACCGAGAAGCCCTCGGTCCCGATGGAGACCGTCCTCGTGGTCTTCAGCGCCATCCTGTTGATCGCGGCCCTGCTCCTGATCGACTTCGAGCGTGGGCGTTACGGAACCGGCGTCTTCTTCACCGGCAACTACAGCGGGCAGCAGTAGCCGGACCCGGCTTTCCCTCCTCCGCGGCCGACGGTCCTCGCGATCGTCGGCCGCGGGCTTTCGGGGGGTCATCTCTCGATCGGCGTCAGGGAGGCCAGGATCCGCCGCAGGCTGACCCCCGCGTCGCAGACCCCCTCGCGGTTCCCGTGGATGATGATCCGGTATTGGTAGTCATCGTCGTGGAAGGCGTAGGCGTCCGTGATCTGGACGCCCCCGTCCGGCAGGGTCGCGATCAGGCGTTTCCCGACGGTGAGGAACGGGCCCATGCGCAGCAATGGGGTGTTCACGATCTCCTCCGAGTCGTCGTCCGGGAGCTCCTTTCCCGTCCGTTCCAGGATCTCCGCCATCATCGCTTCCTCATCGATGTCCACCTGGTCCCTGGGGACGAGCGTGACCACCATCGTCGGCGCCCCGGAGAGCGGAGAGGAGATCAGCAATCCTTTGGTTTCCGCTCCGATGGGCTGGGCATGGAAGGATTCCGGGACGGTGATCTGGAAGTGCGTGCTGCGGACCACATGGGAAGGGAGGTTCACGGCTCCCTGGATGACCATGCCGTCCAGGATCTCCGCGGCTCGTTCCCGGTCGGCGAGGTCCGTCGCGGGGGCATCGACCCGGATCTCCAACCAGTCGCGGGCCCGCTCGGCGAGGAGGACGGAATGGGCCTCACGGGTCTCGTCGGCGGCGGAGTCGAAGTAGTCGAACAGGAGGCCTCCGCAGTTTCGGAACAGGAAGGCCGCCGCCGCCGCCGGTTGGACGTTCTCGTTCCCCTCGGTCTGGTCCATGACCGCGGTCATCTCGGCCAGGGCCCGCTCCAGCCCCGGTTCCTGCCCGGCCGCGGGGGCGCTCCCCTGCGGAGGCGTGGGGGCGGTGCTTCGTCGAGAGGGGCGGGTCCGCAGGCGCATCCGGAGTTTCCCGGTTCTGAGTTCCACCACCCGTCCCTCAGAGTCGTCGAGGCTTCGGAGGGTCCAGAGTTCGGGGTCCAGGGTGAGGCCGATCTCCGCGTCCCGATAGGGAATCGGATCGCTGTTCCGCAGGTTCCGGATCCCCCGCAGGAGGTGGCTCAGGAGCGAGAATTCGGCCTGACCCTCCTCGGGGGAGCAGATGAGGCAGGCGCTCAGCCGTCGTTCGCCGAAGGGGAAGAGGAATTGGCAGATCCGGGCCCGATCCTCGCCGCGGTGGGCGGTGGCGAGGAGACCGAGGGCGGAGTTCCCGAGGACATCGGCCACCACCTCCCGGGGCGGATCCAGCTTCCAACCGGGGAGACGTTGCGCGGCGCTGCGGGCCAGGAGTTCCTGGACCGAGGGGGGCGGGCCTTGCCCCCGGTTCAGATCGATGCTGAGGAGGGGGAAAGGTGCCGGGTCCCCGGAGAGCGGGCGGATCTCGAAGCGGTGGCCGTCGAGGAGATCCTGGATCTGCACGGGAAGTCTCTCGTTGAGGGGGAGGGAGAAGCCGTGGCCGACGAAGGTCTGTGCTTCCCAGGAATCCGTTGCTTCCGGATTCAGGCTGTCCAGGACGCTCTGGAGGGAGGCGCCGGCTCCCTCGCGCGCGGAGGCAGGGTATTGGGCGGAGATCTCGAGCAGTTGGGAGCCGACCCGGGTCAGGTAGACCTGCTCTTCGACGGTGAAGGAGGCCGGGTGGGCGGGGCCATGCAGGAAACCCAGGATCACGCCGTTTCCCATCCAGCGGGTCATGCGGCGGAAGACCCCGGAGCCCTGGCCGCTGGTGGAGGCGCGGAGTTCGCTCTCCAGCGCGTGGAGGCCCGCGACCAGGGCGGCGTGTCCAGAGGCGGGGCCTCGGGCGGGGCAGTCGCGCACCTTGAGTTCCAGCCGATAGCCGGGCAAATCCGCGCGCAGGAGGTCGGCGGACTCGGTGGGTGGATGGCTCACGGTGGCGAGGACGGGAATCGCGCAGTCGATGCCGCCCACGCGGCGCGGGATCAGGGTGCGAGGGCCCCATTCGTGGCCCTTCAGGCTGGCCAGGATGCGCCGCGCCCGATCCAGATCACCTGGCTCCTCGAGGCGGGCCACGACCGCCACCGCGTGGCTGCAACAGCGGAAGGAACAGAGCAGGTCCTCGTCCCGCTGTCCGTCCGGTCCTTGGAAGAGGATGCGAAGACCCGGTTGCAGGGCCCCGAGGACCTCGACCGAGAGATCCTCGCGCTGCGTCGGCGTCTTTCCCGCGGCTTCCTCCCGGTTCTCCAGTTCGCTCAGGACGTGCGCCAGCCAGTCCTCCGCCTCCACCACTTCCCCGGTCTCGGGGGCCGTGATCCGAAGGGCGGGAGGAGCGTCCGGTCCCGCCCCGGCGGGGCGCAGCTCGAGGGTGTAGGCCCGGCCGTTCCCGTTCTCCGACACCCTCCATCCCGGAGGATGGTCCAGCTCGAAGATGGTCCCCGCGGAATGGGTCCATTCCCGCGTGGCCGGGCTCTGCGGGGAGAGCGGGAGGCCGGGGATCGGGAGGGAAAGGAGGGGAGGGAGGAGGATGGGGAGCCAGAACACCAAACCGATCCTAGACCGGAGTCTGGCCTCGCCGAGTGGAGGTCCGGTGGAAAGTGCGGCGTAACCCTCCTGGGCCTGGGGCGTCAGCCCCGTCGAGCGAGACTCTCGACGGCGCGGTCGCAGGGGCGTGGCGCGGCTCGCTCCACCCGTTTCGAGGGAAGCTGGTTTTCGCTCGGGAAGGCCACCCTTCCTGCAAGGACTCGGGAAAGGACCTCCACGGGATGGGGCCAGACTCCGTGGATTCCCTCGCTCCCCTGCCCCCGCTATACTCCAGCGGCCCCATGTGAACCTTCATCAAGGGCCCCCCACTGAATTGCGACTGATGGACTGGCTGCTCGGGAGATTCTCACTGGCCGAGGATCTCGGCATCGATCTCGGGACCGCGAACACACTGGTCGCTTCCCGGGACCGGGGGATCATTCTCGACGAGCCCTCCGTGGTCGCGGTCTATCAAGGGACGAACGAGGTCATTCTCGGTGGCCTCGGGGTCGGGGACGAAGCCTACGCGATGCTCGGCAAGACTCCGGGCAACATCACCGCCTTGCGTCCCCTGAAGGACGGGGTCATCGCCGACTTCGAGGTCACCGAGAAGATGCTCCGTTACTTCTTGCGCAAGGCCCACGAGGGTCGGCCGTGGATGAAACCGCGGGTCGTGATCGCGGTGCCCTCGGGAATCACCACGGTCGAGAAGCGTGCGGTCATCAACTCGGCCGAACGCGCCGGTGCCCGCCGGGTCTATCTGGTGGACGAACCGATGGCCGGAGCCCTTGGCGTCGGCCTGCCGATCACCGAGGCCCTGGGGTCGATGATCGTGGACATCGGTGGAGGGACCACCGAAGTGGCGATCCTCGCGCTGAGTGGGCCGGTCGAGGTCAAATCGGTGAAGATCGCCGGCGACGAGATGGACGAAGCGGTGATCGACTACTTGCGCAAGAACCACAATCTGCAAGTCGGTCCCCAGACCGCGGAGGAAATCAAGAAGACCATCGGCTCGGCCACCGAGATGGAGACCGAGAAGTCGATGGACATCGCCGGCCGCGACACCCTGAGTCTGCGTCCCCGCAAGGCCGTGGTCACCAGTGAGGAGATCCGGGAAGCCTTGCGCGAGCCGCTGGACGCGATCGCCAAGGCGGTGTTGGATTGCCTGGAGAGCGCCCCGCCCGAGATCGGCGCGGATCTCCTGGAGGCGGGGATCACCATCGTCGGCGGCGGCGCCCTGCTCCCGGGCTTGAGCCGTTTCCTGACCCAGCAGACCGGTCTCCCCGCGAAGGTGGACGAGGACCCCCTGACCGCGGTGGTCCGCGGTACCGCCAAGTTCGTCGAGAACCTGGACGTCTACGCCCCGGTCTTGACCGAGGGTCTGGAAGTCGGCTGAAGGGCGGGCCCCGGTGGAGCTCCTTCCGGACGCGGAACGCCTGCGCCGGGGGCTGATGCTGGCTTCCGCGTGTTCGCTGGTGATGCTCGAGGCGATCTTTCCCCAAGTGCCGGTGGAAGCGGCGGTGGACCGGGCCGTGGCCCCCTTGGCCGAGGCCCTGGCTCCGCTGGCGGGTTTGCCCCTGCGGGGCTGGGACCGGTTGGGACGATCCCCCGTGGCGTCTCCGCCAACCGGGGGCTTGGCGGAGGCCGAGGAAGCCCTCGGTCGCCCACCCGCGGTCCCGGGTCTGCGCTGGGTGGCGGTCCCCGTGCTGTCGCGGGAGGGCGCGAGCTGGACGCTGGGTGCGGGTCGCGCCTTCGGGCTCGCCGAAGGACAGGCGGTGGTCTTCGGGCGATCTTGGTTGGGCCGGGTCCACGATGCCGGGGAGCAGCGCGCCACCTTGCGTTTGTGGACCGCGCCGGGCGAGGGCACCGGAGCGCGACTGGGCCGGGGGGAGAACGCGTTGCGGGCGCTTTGCGAAGGGCGCGGTTACGGAGAGGAGGCACTGGTTCGTTTTCCGGAGCCGGGCGGGGAGCCCCGTGACGGGGAGGAGGTGAACTGGCGGCGTCGGAGTGAGGATCCTCCTTCTCTGGAGGGTTTGGGTCTGCAACTCGGGACCCTGCGGCGGCGTGGGGACGAGCCCCGCCGCAGCGCCTACTGGGCGGTGGAGCCACGGCTTCCCGCGGGGGCGGAAGGCCGTGTCTTCGTGGCCTTGGGGGCGCTTCCGGAACGACCCCTGCGGGAGGCCGAGCGGTATCGGCGACCCGCGCGGGTGGTCCTACCGGTGGATGGCGTCTGCGGCGAGCGCAGTGCTGCGGTGGAGCTGTCCGAAGCCGTCCCCGCGGTGGCGGTGGGGGGCCGCGACGGCTTGCGGGGCATCGTCCAACGTCGCCGGGGCCGCCTGTCCTGGATGCGGCGCACCGCCCCGGAGGATTGGGGGGCCGCCGCGGTGGCGGTCCTGCCCTCCGGTCGCATCGCCGCGCCCCGCGAACCCTCCGCGTCTTCCGGCACCCCCGCCCTGGTCCCTGGCACCTGGCTCTACACCCGCGGCGGCCCCACCATGCCCCGCGGCCTCCCGATCGGCCCCGTGGGCGGGCCGGTGCTGCGCTTGGGGGACGAATTGGAGGGCTACTGGCGATGACCGGAGTCTGGCCCCACCCGGTGGAGGTCCATTCCACGACCCTCCGTAACCTTCCGGGGGGGCTCTTCGTCTCCTCCTCCGGCCGAGGCTCCGTTGTCCCCCGCGCCCTGGCCCACGCGGCTTCGCTCTCCTCTCCCGGTTTTTTCGTTCTGGGGGCCCTGGCCTTCCCTTCGGGAGCTTCCGCCGGACCTCCACTGGATGGGGCCAGACTCCGGTGAGGGGGGTTCGCCTCCGTCTCGTCCTCCCCGTGGCCCTGCTGCTCGCGGTCGCCACGCCCTTCCTGCGTACCCTGCCGGGGGGGATGGTGGTGCCGGATCCGCTGTTGCTGCTGTTGCTCGGGGTGGTGCCGAGGCGGCCGACCCGGCTGCGGGGGGCGTTGGTCCTGGTCCTGGTGGCGGGGGCCTTGCGGGCCGCGGTCAGCGCGGTTTCCCCCTTCGCCGCCTGGGCGGGATACGGCTGCGGCTTGCTCTTGCGGGGTTGGGCCCAGCGCCTGCTCTCCGAGGAACGACTCGCGGCCCGCTTCCTGCTCGGCTTCACCGCCGGCGGCCCCTTGGCCTTCCTGGACGCCCTCGCTTCCGCCCGGATCGGGGTACCGCTTCCCTGGCCGAGCAGTCTGGGAAGGGCCCTGCTGGTCGGGCTGCTCTTCGCGCTGGCGGGGCTGCGCCGCCCCACCCCCCAGCAGGAGTTGGCCTCGCGATGAGAGCGGCCCCGTTGCCCCTGCGCCAGGCCCGCCCCCGCTCGCTCCTGCTGGTCTTCGGGGTCCTGATCGCGATCCTGCTCCTCCGTCTGGGCCAGTTGCAGCTCCTGGAACACCAGCAATGGCTGCGCGAGGCCCGCCGCGCGCGCAGTTCCACCCGGCGGCTGGCCTTCCGGCGGGGACGGATCCTCGACCGCGAGGGCCGGGTGCTGGCCCAGGACCGCCGCGCCTACGATCTGCACTTCCAGTACCGCGAGTTCCGGCGCGGCCACCCCGCGGGCCAGCTCTTCGAAGCCGCCAGTCTGCTCCAGATCGCTCCGGGCGGCTTGCCCCGCTGCTGGGAGCGGGGCGAGACCCTGGGCGCGCGACTGCTGGCCGTTTCCCCGCCCCGCCTCCGCGCCCTGCCCAGCCGCGACCGCGAGGACCTGCTCTTCTACCTCGCGCGCCTCGGGGGGCTGCGGGGCATGGATCGCTGGCAGCGGCTGGTGGCCTGGGCGGAGGAGGGCACCGCCCCGCTGAGCGCCGCGTTCCCCGAGGCCCTTCCCGGTTTCCAGCGGCGCATGGCCCAGGCGCGTCGTTCCTGGAAGCGTTTGCAGGAGCAGTTCCCCGACCAGGATCTGATGCTCCGCTTGGAGGACTTTCGTCGCCGCCTCGAGGCCCGGGTGCGGCAGCTCGCCTTGCGCGCCGCGGCGGCTCGGGTCCTCGGTCTGCCCGAACGGGGGCTCGTTCCCGCGATGGGGGAGGCCCGGCAGCGCCAGGAGCGCCTCCGCGCCCTGGGCCGACGCTGGGCCCTGGATCGCGATCCCGCGTTGCTCGAAGCCCTCGAACGACTCCTCTTCCGCCCTCTGCCCGCGGCCGCCGAGGAGTTCCCGAGTACCTTCAAGGCCCTGGGCGTGGTGCTGCGTCGCATCGAGGAGGCCCACCCCGAGGACCTGGAGGGTCTGCGGCGCCCACTCCTCCACGAAGTGCACGAGAGCCGCACCGCCTTGTTGCGGCGCGACATCGACTACGCGCTGGTGGACCTGGTGGCCCAGAATCCGGATGCCTATCCGGGATTCGAGGTCGAGGAAGCGCCACTCCGCGACGACCCCGGCAGCGTCGCTCCGCGGGTGGTGGGCATCCTGCGCCAGCCCACCCCCGCCGAACTCCAGGACTACTACCAGATGGTGGACGAGGCTCGGGTCCTCTCCCGGATCCTGGATCCGAGTCCCGCCGAACGAGCGCGTCTGCGGGAACTGCGCCGCCGACTCGCCCGTTCCGTCTTGCGCCCCGACGACCTGGTCGGTGCCACCGGCGTGGAGAGCCTGTGTCGCGACACCCTGCGCGGCGAACGCGGTTTCCTTTCCCTGTTACGGCGCGACGCGGGAGAGGTGCAGGAGACCTTCTTCGAACCCCCGCGCGACGGGGCGGACGTGCGCATCGCGATCGACGCGGAATGGACCGCGGCCGCGGAGGAGGCTTTTCAGGAGGGATACGAGCGGGCCCGGGAGTTGCTGCGCGCGTCCGGCGAGCGGGCCAAGCTCGCCGGCCTGAAGACCATCCGCGGGGGCTTGGCCCTCATGGACCTGCGCGACGGCAGCGTGCCGGTCCTCGCCAGCCTGCCCCGCTACACGGTGCGGGAGTTGCGCCGCGACTACGAGGCCCTGGTCGACGATCCGGATCGCCCGTTGCGCAATCGCGCGATCGGCGGGGGCGCGGTGGGCCCGCAACTGCTCTACCCGGGTTCGACCTTCAAACTGGTCACGGCCGTGGAAGCGCTCTCCCAGGATCCGGCCTGGGCCACGCGCGAACTGCGTTGCGATCACCTCTACCGGCCCTCCTTCGCGCCGGGGGTGGTCCTGCGCTGCACCGGCAATCACGGCGATATCGATCTCCACGAAGCCATCCAGCACTCTTGCAACATCTACTTCTACCAGCTCGCGGATCGGATCGGTTACGCGGCGATCTGGCGCCGGGCGCGGGAACTGGGTTTCGGGCGACCGAGCGGCCTGGACCTCACGTGCGAGGCGGACGGGGCCGGCGGCTTCCGTCTGGTGCGCGGCGATCAGAACCGCGGCCTGGAGTTCGGGGCCTACCATCTGGATCCCATACCCCCCGGGCCCGAGGATTCGCCCCGCGCGCGCCTCTGGGCGATGCGTCTCTCGATCGGGCAGTCCCATGTGCAGAGTTCCCCGTTGCAGCTGGCGCGCTTCTACGGATGGCTGGCCTGCGGCAAGCTCTGGCGGCCACGGGTGGTGCTGGCCCGCGGGGATCGGCTCACCGCACCCCACTGGACCGAACCTCCCCTCGATCCCAGGGTGCGGGACTACCTCGATCGGGCCCTGCGCGACGTGACCGCGCGGGGTACCGCCTACGACAGCCATTTCGGCAAGTATCAGTTGAGCCGCTTCGACGTGGCGGGAAAGACCGGCACCGCGCAGATCGGCCGTCGTCCCGACGGGGGCGAGATCCCCACCCATGCTTGGTTCGCGGGCTACTTCCCGGCGGATCGTCCCCGTTACGCAGTCGCGGTGTTGTGCGAGAACACCGACATCCACGGCGGTCAGATCGCCACCTACGTCCTCGAAGCCTTCCTGGAGCGTTGCTACGCTTCCTTGATGCGATGAAAGACGGACTTCTGCTGCAGCGCTTGCGGCGTCCCTGGCGTTTCCTCTGCCGTTCGGACTGGCCCTCGCTGGTCCTCGCCGCTGCTTGTGCCGCCGTCGGTTTCTCCTTGCAGTGGAGCGTGCAAGGCCCGGACCAACTTCCCAGCGGTCACCTCTTGCGCCTGGAGCTCTCGGCGCTGGCGCTCTTGCTCGCGGCCGTGGTCCCTGCGCGGCGCTGGCGGGACCACGCGTATCTGATCTATGCGGTGGGCCTGATCTCGCTGCTCGCGGTTCTCGTTCTCGGGCGGGCCACCAACCATGCCCGAAGCTGGTTGGACCTGGGCGGAGGTTTCAAGCTGCAACCCAGCGAGTTCATGAAGATCGGCCTCTTGCTGGCCCTCGCCAAGTGGTTCGCCGAGCACCCGCGACCGCGCCGTTTCGAGGACCTGGTGGTTCCAGCCGCCTTGAGTGCCTGTCCGGTGGCGCTGGTGCTGGCCCAGCCCGACCTCGGCACCGCCCTGACCTTCGGCCCCCTCTTCCTGGCCCTCTGCTGGCTGGCCGGGACGCCGTGGAAGCGCCTGCGGTGGATCCTCTTGATCCCCATGACCCTGGCCCCGCTGGCCCTCTTCGCGGTGCAGGACTACCAGCGTGAGCGGGTCGAGATCTGGTGGCGGCAGGATCACTTGAGCCAGGAGGACCTGCGCGGTCCGGGGTATCAGCTCTGGCAGTCGAAGATCGCCGTCGGGAGCGGTGGCCTGACCGGTTTCGGGTGGGCGCGGGGGCCGGAGAACCGCCTGGGGATGTTGCCCGAACGCCACAACGATTTCATCTTCCCGGTGCTGGCCGAGGAGGAGGGTTTCCTCGGGGCGGCGGCTTTCCTCCTCCTCTACGGGGGCTTGGGCTGTTATCTGCTGGTGGCCGCCGGCCGCCATCGCGCCCCTTTCACCCGTTTCGTGATCGCGGGCGCGGGGGTCCATTTCCTGGTCCACCTGTGCTTGAACGTCGGGGTCACTCTGGGGTTGATTCCGACCACCGGTCTGGCCCTGCCCCTGATCTCCTTCGGGGGCTCCTCGATGCTGGCCTCCAGCCTGGCCCTCGGGATCGCGCTGGGCTTGAGCGCGGATCGGGAGCCGGGGTTCGGGGATCGGGCGTTCGAGTACTAACGGAATCTGGCCCTGTTGGGTGGGGGTCCCC
>CAYVRL010000031.1:0-11507 GCA_964454065.1 uncultured Planctomycetales bacterium
TCAAAATGGCCGGAGCCTCGACAATCGGCTGCGCCTCGAGCACCTCCTTCGCGGTGGTGCCCTTCTCCGCCTTCGGGGTCCTTCCCGAACAGGAAGACGGCTGGGTGCGGGTCTCGGTGGGCGCGGTGGGAGTGGAAGACATCGAACGATCCATTCCCCGTCTACGGAGGGCCCTGGAAAGCCTGCGCGATTGAACCCGAGGGAGGTTTCCTTGTTATCCTGGGGACCTCCCCCCCCATGCTCCCTTTCCTTCTTTTCTTCACTCTCCCCTTCTGTTGCGTCCTACCGCAGACCATGGCGGTCGGAGACACCGTGGTCCTCCCCGCACTCGGGGTGGGTGACTGCGACCACGCCACGGTCGCGGTCAACCAGAACGGAGACGTCCTGGTCTGCTGGCAGACCCGCGTGGGGACCGGTCCGTTCGCTCCGCACCAAGTCGAAGCCGCCCTCTTCCCTTCCCTGGGCAGTGGAAGCTGGGGCGTCCCGGCGAGCACCGACCTCGTCCTGCTGGGCGACCCCGCGCTCGCGATCCTGGCCCCCGGCGAACACTGTCGAAAACCGGACGTCCTCGCCCGTGGGAATGACTTCCTGGTCGTCTGGCCGCGGGACGATCCCGGCAGTGGCGTGGGTCTCCTGGAAGGGGCGCGCATCAGTCCGAACGGCAGCAGCCCGATCGTCGACAGCGCCGCCCCCGGGCAGGGTTGGTTGCTCGACGGCGGGGTGACCGCGGGTTCCGCCGGCCTGATGCCGGATCTCGCCCCTTGGAGTGCGCAACCATTCGGAGCCACGGTGGTCTACGTCCACGAGAGTCTGGTCCAGGGGGGAATCCACGAATACGCCCTGCGCGTTCAGGATCTGGACTTCGGAACCTCGCCGCCCACCCTCAGTGGCATCCAAACCCTGGAAACCGGGATTCCCTACGACGACGGCAACATCGCCCCGGTCGGAGGGCGGGTCCTCCCCGACGCGGTGGAGGACGATTTTCAGAATCTGGTGGTGGCATGGGAAGAATACCGGGAAGTGGGTCACGGCGGAGCCACCCTCGCCGACGGTCGCATCCGCGTCCGCCGCTACTCGCGAGGGAGTGGCGCCTATGCGTACCTGGATGGCTTCGACCTCCAGAATCGGGATCCCAGTTATCGGAGTCGGCGCCCCAACCTCGCCACCAGCCATTTCGACGTCGGCAACCGGGTCTCCGTGGCATGGGGAGATTTCCCCGACTCGTTCCTTCACGACGACGACGTCCGCTACGGGGAGTTGCTCTTCGAGGGCGGCTCGACCGCCGGCGCGGTCCGGTGGACCAATTTCGGCTTCCCCAACCTCAACAATCGGGACCACGATCTGCCCGTTCCTCTGCACGCGCGCGGCCTCCGGGTCTGCATCCAAGCCCGTTTCTTCGTCTCCCAGCGCTTTCTGACCGCCTATGCCGCGATGCCCGCGTGGGGGGAAGTCCTGGTTCCGGGAAGTCAGGCCTTCGCCTGGCGCCCTGCCGCCGCCATGCTCGACCACCTCCCTGGTGGACAGCGTCTGACCGCCCTCTGCTATGAAGCCCCGGGACCGCAGGGACGCATACGGATCTTCCTGGCCCTACGCCTGCTCTAGGCCTGGGTGCGGTCTTTCCGTTCGAGCCGAAAGGGGCAACGCGCACATTCGCGGCCGTTCAAGAAGAAGCGGGCTTCGCAGGCCCCGGGGAGCAAGGGAGCCGCGCGGGTGTCGAAGATCCGCTCCCGGACCAGGACCTGGAGTTCCCCCCGTGCGGGAAGTCGCAGACGGCGACCGCGATAGCGGCGCCGCCGGGGACGATCCGGATGGCGCCCCGGGGTCCGGATCTCGTAGACCAGTTGCGCATCGGCCGCCGCGCCGCGATTCCGGACCACGAGTTCGAAGACCAGGCCCTGATTGGGGCCTACCCGTGGCCCATTGCGCAAACGCACTCGCACGTCCACGTCCAAGGGTCCGAGACCGAGCAGGGCCAGGGCGAAGGGATCCCCTTCCTTGATCAGAGTGCGAAGTGCTTTCCGGCAGATCCTGGGGAACAGGGGGCCGACCTCGCTCTCGCTCCCCCAGCGTCGAAGCAGGTCCACGACCAGCCTGGGATGGCTCTTCGAGAGATCGTTCAAGGCGTTGGCGAGCGCGTGTGCCGGATAGAGCTGGTCTTCGTGCCGCACTTCCTCCAGCAAGGGCAACAAGGAACCCGGACTCCCTTCCGTCCAGGCCAGGCGCCGAACCCAGATCCCGCGAGGGCGGACCCCTTCGAGGGCCGCGCGGCGCACGGCTGGACGAGGATCCCGGACCCAGGGAAGCAATTCCGGCACCACATCCGGCCCCAAGCTCTCGGCTTGGGGACGCACCCCGAAGGCCTGGACCGCCTCTCTCACCCGGTCGTCCGGATCCGCGGCGAGAGGAACGAGCAGGCGCAGAACCGCACGAGGGTCCTCGGCCAGCAGCTCGGAGTAGAGCGCCGGGGCATGGAAGCGGAGACGGGGCTCTGGATCGGCGGCGAGGGCCTGGGCCCGGGTCAGTGGATCCGGAGTCTCCCGGAGATGCGCCAGGAGCATCGCTGCGCAAGTCTTCCACTGCTCCAGGAGCCCGACCCGGTAGTACCCCGCCGCGGCGAGTTCCCGATGCAAGGAGAAGGCCCCGGGAAGACCGAGTGCGTGGGCTCGGGCTTCGATCAGGGGCAAGGAGGAGGTGTCCGGGGTCTCCCGGACCACTCCCGCTCCTCCCCGGTGGCGGCGTAGCTTTCCAGGCACGGAATCTGGCCCAGTTTAGTGGAGGTCCCCGAGGCGGCCCCGGTGGGCTCGACAGCCCTTTTCTCCAGATGACCATCGTCCTTCATTCCTCCCCGGCCCCTCCCTCAGCCCGTGCCCTCCAGGCGAGGATCGGAACCCGGACGACCAGGGTGACGTTCGAGGCGGGGTAGCGGTTACGAGAACCTTTCCGTAGACCTCCACCGAACTGGGCCAGATTCCGGGGTAGGATTGAGGGACTCCCTCCCGGTGTCTCCACTCCCGTTGACCCTCCTCCCGCGTCTTTTCGCCCTCCTGCTCCTGACCGGCGCGCTGTCGGCCCAGGGGAGCATCGGCCTGCAGCAAACCGTCGTGCTGCCGACCACCGCGCTCGGGGACTGCGATCACGCCACTTTGGCCATCAACGACGAGGGCGATGTCTTCGTGGCTTGGCACAGCCAAATCGGAATCGGACTCGCCTCCCCCCGGCAAGTGGAAGGGGTGCTCTTCCGGCGGGGGAACGGGTGGAGCTGGATCACCCCTACTTCCGCGGACGTCCTGGTCCTCGGGGATCCCCTGGTTCAGGTCCTGGGCAGCGGCGAGAGCTGCCGCAAGCCCGATGTGGTGGCCGTGGGCCGGGATTTCGTGGTGAGCTGGCCTCGGCACCTCCCCAGCACGGGTGCGGCCCAACTCGAGACTTGTCTGATCGAGGTCACCCCCAGTGCCGCGATCCTGCACGAGGCCTCTCCCGGGGTGGGCTATCGGGTCGAAGGAGGCCTGGATGCGGGCGTGGCCGGGCTGATGCCGGACCTCGCAGCCCGATCCGCGGCTCCCCGACTGGCAACGGTGGTCTACGCCAACCAGATCTCCCATTCCGGGACCCAGTACGAGTTCGACCTGCGGGCTGCCAACCTGGACTTCTCCCAGTTCCCCCCCGTGGTCTCTCCGCCGGTCTCCTTGATCCAGCCCGTCCCCGAGGACGACGGCCTCGCTGCCCCCACCGGAGGCCGGGTCCTCCCCGATGTGGTGGAGGACGATCTCGGCCATCTGGTCCTGGCCTGGGAGGAGTTCGCGGAAGCGGGCCACCTGGGCGCCACCCTCTCGGAGGGGTGGATCCGAGTCGCGCATTTCCAGGACGGGGGCAGTGGGAGTTACACCGAACTGGGCCCTCCCACGACCCTCGGCGGCCCCAACCCGGGAATCCGGCGTCGCCGTCCCAACCTGGCGACCAGTGTCAGCGATCTCACGAACACGATCTCCATCGCTTGGGGCGAGTATCCGGATCAGATCCTCCATGACACGGACGTCCGCTTCGGGCAACTCGATTACTCCGCTGCATCCGGTGGAACTCCACCCGTGATCAGCGATTTCGGTTACCCGGTGATCTCCAGCCGCGACCAGGACCTCCCGGTGCCGATCCACGCCCGGGGCTTGCGTCTGTGTCTGGCGACCCGGCAGTTCCTCGCCGACCGCAAACTGACCGCTTTCGTGGCCCTGCCTCCGAAGGGAGAACAGATCGTCCCCACCGCCTTGACCTTCCCCTGGCGGCCCGCGGCGGACCTCCTCCAATTCGGCACTCCCGGCACTCCAGACTCGCGAATCATTCCGATGAGCTACGAGGCGGTCGGCCCCCAGGGGCGCTACCGGGTCTTCCTGATCCTCTACCGGATCTGATTCCGTTCGGGAGAATCCAGGGCCGCCCACGCCTCGGCCAGGCTCTCGACCAGGAAACGTACCGCTCGGGTCGCATAGGGCCGCGGAGGAGGCTCGACCTTGAGGAGCCCCCGTCCGTCTCCACGCGGAACGAGGCGCAGATAGAAGGCCTGCGTGAAGGATTCGTCCGCACTCAGCACTCGGAGCAAGGAGCTGGAGGAGCCGTGGAAGACCTCCTTGAGTTCCCCATAGAGCTGCGCCGCAGGATCACGGAAGGGACGCCCGACCCAGGTTTCCAGCTCGGACGGGGAAGGAAGGCGATCGAGGTGGACGGCGAGCATGGCGCGGGGATCGTGCAGACGGGGAGCGGGACGGGGTTCGCGCAGGGTGGCGAGCAGCCGGAAGGTGGAACGGCCCTCCTCCCTCCACTTGCGCTCGTAGCGGGTGAGGAATGGGCGAGGGGGGTTCCTTTCCAGGGGAGGGAGGAGGAAGGCGCCCTCGGCGGAGAGGAAGGCGTGGGCCTCCTCGGCGTACCACTCCTGGTCGGTCAGGAGTTCGAAGACACCGCCCGGGGTCAACACGTCGGCCAGGGTCGCGGCGAAGCGAGGACTGCTGACCCGGTGCTTGGCGTGTCGCTCCTTCGGCCAGGGCATCGGAAACTGCATCAGCACCCGACGAAGGGAAGCGGGCGGAAAGAGTTCGCGGAGCAAGTAACGCGCGTCCCCGCGCACCAGGCGCACGTTCTCGATGCCTTCGCGTTCCAGCGCCCGGGCAGCTCGAGCCACGCACTCGGGCGGGAGCTCGATGCCGACCAGGTTCCGTTCGGGGTGGCGGCGGGCGGATTCCACGAGGGACTCCCCGCCGCCGAAACCGACCTCCACGGCAAGCGGTGCGGAACGCCCGAAAAAGACCTGCCAATCGGGCGGAAAGTCCTTCTGCATAGAAGGATGGACCTGGTAGCGGCGGAGTGCGGAAGGGGAAGGACGCATGCCGGGGAGGAGGCCGACGGGACCTCCGTGGGGCGTCGGGCCGGAGAATTTAGCAGCATAAGGCTCTTGCCGATGCCCTCTTTCTGCCGTAGAAAGGGCCAATCCCTTCGATGCGTACCCGCCTCGCCGCCGTGATCCTGTTCCCCGTGCTGTTCTTCCCGAGCAGCGCGCAGGCGGCGGTCCATGGCAGCGGGCCGACGCACCGGAAACTCTGCTCCTGCTGTTGCTGTCCCGCCGAACAGGCTCCGGCCGAGCCCGAGGCCCCCGGTCCCTGGGTGCTTCCGACCTGCCGTTGCGCTCCCGCTCCGGCCCCGCACCGGGAACCCGACCCGCCTCCGCTGCCGCTGCATTCCTCGTCCTCCGGCCCCCACTGGGCGGCTGCCGCGATTCAAACGAGGTCCGAACTGATCCCAGCTCCCGCACGGCTTCTTCAGCAGCGAATTCCGTCGAGTTCCGCTGGACGCGCCCCCCCACGCCCAGCGTGGTTGTTGTTCGGCGCCTTCCTCAGTTGACGCTTCGGTTGGATCGTTGCTCCGCTGCCCGACATGGCGTGAGCTGTCTGTTCCATTCCCTTCCCAACCGCCCCGACCGAGGAAAACCATGAAACCCTTTCTTCTCGGGGGCCTGGTGCTGGCCTTGAGCGCATGCGCCAGTCCGCCCCCGCAGTACGCTTCCCGCATGGATGCGTGGAAGCAGCGGAATTCCACGCTGCCCCCGCCGGGACCCGCTCCCGAACTGGCCCCCCGACCGCGCATCGAGGATCTGTTGCGGATCGCCGAGGACAGGAACCCTCGCCTCCGCGGCGCCTTCGAGGACTGGAGGGCCGCGTTGGAGGAGCTGCCGCAAGCCGTCGCGCTGCCCGACCCCCGACTCTCCGTTTCGGTGGCCCTCTCCGAGCTCCAGACCCGCAACGGTCCGGTGCGCGGGCGGCTGGGCCTGAGCCAGCCCTTCCCCTGGCCGGGCACCTTGAGTACCGCGGGCCGCCGCGCGGCGGAGAGGGCGGAGGCCTCGCGGCTGCGCTACGCCGCGACCCGGCTGGCGGTCCGCAGGGACCTCCGGGTGAGCTGGTCGGAATACGCCTATCTGCAAAGCGCCCTGGTCGTGGCTCGCGGCCAATTGAGCCTCCTGCAACAACTCCACGGAGTGGCCCAGACCCTCTTCTCCACCGGCAAGGCATCCCAGAGCGATGTGATTCGACTGCAAGTGGAGATCGGAGACCTGAACGACCAGATCCAGGGACTGGAGGATCGGCGCAGCTCCCTGACGGCCCGGATCGCGGCCCTCTTGGACCTTCCCGCCGGTACGGTCGTGGGATGGCCCAGCCAGGATGCCCTGGAGGACCTCGTGATTCCCGTCGAGACCGAACCCGAAGCCCTGGCCCAGAACCCGGAGTTGCTCGCCGCGGAGCACCGGATCGCCGCCGCCCAGGCGGGAATCGAACTCGCGGAACTGGCCTTCTACCCGGACTTCTCGGTGGGAGCCGAATGGTCTCCCGTCGGAAACACCTCTCTCCCCGGAGCTCCCGATCCCGGGCGGGATGGTTTTGGACTCGCATTCGGGATCGAGATCCCCTTCCAACGCGGCCGCCTGCGGGCAGGTGCCGCGCAGGCCGAAGCTCGATCCCGCTCCGCGGAAGCCATGCTGCGCACCACCCGCACTCGGCTGGAGGCCGAACTCGCCGATGCGCTCTATCGGGCACGCGACGCGGAACGGCGCCTCACCCTCTACCGCGATGGACTGATTCCCAAGAGCGAGGAAGCCTTCCGCGCCACCCTCACCTCCTATCAGGCTGACGGATCCTCCTTCGACAGCCTGATCGATACCGAACGCGCTCTGCTCCAGTTCGAGCTAGACGCCGCCCGGGCACTGTCCGATCGCGCCAATGCCCGCGCCGACCTCCTTCGCCTGACCGCCCTCGACCCCGAACCGGATGCCTGACATGCGCCTTCCCTCTTTCGTTCGTCTGCCCAGCTTCCTCCTCCTGGTCCTCTTCGGCCTCCTGCTCGGTCGCTGGACCGCACCGCGGGCATCTTCCTCCGCTCCGGACTCCTCGGCCTCGTCCTCCGCGGGGGCGGACTCCGAATCGACCCCGGCCGAACCGACGATCTGGACCTGTTCCATGCATCCCCAAGTCCAACTTCCCCATCCGGGAAAGTGTCCGATCTGCGGAATGACCTTGATTCCGCTGGAGGATGGCGGCGGCGCGACGACCACCTTACCGGAATTGAAACTTTCTCCCGCCGCCGCGGCCCTCGCCGCGATCCGGACGGCCCCGGTCCGTCGAGTGACCGCGACGCACGCGCTGCGCTTGATCGGTCGTCTCGCTTTCGACGAGACCCGACTGGCTTCCATCACGAGTTGGACTCCGGGCCGCATCGAGCGCCTCTATGTGGACTCCACCGGAATCGCGGTGAAAAAGGGCCAGCACCTCCTCGATCTCTACAGCCCTTCCCTCTACGCCGCGCAGCAGGAACTCCTCCAGGCCATTCGGACCGCCGGCGATCTGGCCTCCAGCCCCCTCCAATTGCTTCGTGAGGCGAGTTCGGAAACCGTGGTCTCCGCTCGGGAAAAGCTCCGCCAGCTCGGTTTGACCGTGGAACAGGTGGAGGAAGTCGTGAAGCGAGGGACTGCTGAGGACACCCTCGTCATCACCGCTCCGATCTCGGGGATCGTGATCCGGAAGAATCTGGTCGAAGGCCACTACGTCAAGGAGGGAACCGAGGTCTACGCGATCGCGGATCTCTCCCATCTCTGGTTGCTCCTCGACGCTTACGAACAGAATCTGCCCTGGTTGCGTTACGGCCAGGAGGTGGAATTCGAGGTCGAGGGACTGCCTGGGAAGCGCTTCGTCGGGCGGATCGCCCTGATCGACCCGGTCCTCGAGGACCGCACCCGCTCGGTCAAGGTGCGGGTCGAAGTCGAAAACCCCGATGGTCTCTTGCGCCCCAATATGTACGCCCATGCCATCGTCCATGCCCAACTCGGTTCCGCCGCGGTCGCCCTCGATCCTCCTCTCGAGGGGCAATGGACCTGCCCCATGCACCCTGAGATCGTGGCTTCCAAGCCAGGGAAATGTCCGAAATGCGGAATGGATCTGATTCCGGCCGCGGAGATGGAAGCGGGAGCCGCTCGAGGACAGGAAGCGGGGAAATTGCTCTTGATCCCGGAAACCGCCCCGTTGATCACCGGGACGCGCGCCGTGGTCTACGTGCGCCTTCCCGATCGGGACGGCTTCGTCTTCCAAGGCCGTGAAATCGTACTCGGCCCGCGCGCGGAGCAAGGTTGGGTGGTCCGGTCCGGCCTCGAGGAAGGGGAAGAAGTGGTGGTCAACGGCGCCTTCAAGATCGACAGCGAACTGCAAATCCGAGCCCAGCCCAGCATGATGGCCCCGGCCTCCTCCGAGGAGGAGACGCAGACCAAGGCGCAGGGGGGCGAAACTCCCGAGGGGCCCACGTCGGTTTCCGCTCCGGCATCCTTCCAGGAACGACTCGGGACCCTCGGGGACCGCTACCTGGAGATCGAAAAGGGCCTTTCCGAGGACGGTCTCGCCCCCGCCAAGGACGCGGCTCAGGCCTTCCTCGACGAGCTGGAGGACATCCCCATGGAGGGACTCGTCGCGGAGGCCCACGAGATCTGGATGGACGAGATTCCGCAGCTTCGAGCCGGCGGCACCGCGATCCGGGAGGCGGGCGATCTCGAGCAGGCGCGCAAGGCCTTCGGTCCTTTCAGCAAGGCCCTGATCCACGCCATGCAAACGCTGGGCTACCGGCGCGAAGGGGCACCCCTCGGGGTCTTCCACTGTCCCATGGCGAATGCGGACTGGTTGCAGCTCGGCAGCGACGTCCGCAACCCCTACTACGGTTCCGCGATGCTGGATTGCGGAAGCCTCGTCCGTGAACTTCCCGAAGCAGGAGCCCAACAGTGATTCCCCGCCTGGTGCGCTTCTGTCTGGAGCAGAAGCTGGTCGTCGTTCTCCTGGTCCTCGCCATGGTCGGCTGGGGAATCATGGTCGCGCCTTTCGACTGGGATCTGGGGGGCCTCCCCCGCGATCCGGTCCCGGTGGACGCGATCCCCGACATCGGCGAGAACCAGCAGATCGTGTTCACCGACTGGCCCGGTCGTTCTCCGCAGGACGTCGAGGACCAGATCACGTATCCGCTGACGGTTTCGTTGCTGGGCGTCCCCGGCGTCAAGACCATTCGCTCCTACTCCTACTTCGGTTTCTCGACCATCTACATCATCTTCAAGGAGGAGGTGGAGTTCTACTGGTCTCGATCCCGGGTCCTGGAGAAGCTCAACAGTCTGCCCGCGGGCACCCTGCCCGAGGGGACCCAGCCGGCCCTCGGTCCCGACGCGACCCCCTTGGGTCAGGTCTACTGGTACACCCTCGAGGGCCGCGATCAGGACGGAAACCCGGCCGGGGGTTGGGATCTGGACGAGCTGCGGAGCATTCAGGACTGGACGGTCCGTTATGACCTGCTCTCCGCGGACGGCATCTCGGAAGTGGCTTCGGTGGGCGGCTTCGTGCGCGAGTACCAGGTGGACGTGGACCCAGACGCGCTCCGCGCCCAACACGTCACCCTGGAGGAGGTCTTCCGGGCCGTCAAGTCCTCGAACCTCGAAGTCGGGGCCCGAGTGGTGGAAATCAATCGCGCGGAATACTTCGTGCGTGGACTGGGCTGGCTGAAGGACGTCTCCGACCTGGAGGATTCGGTCGTCAAATCCGTGGAAGGGGTTCCCATCCGGATTCGAGACGTGGCCCATGTCTCCACCGGTCCCGCGATGCGGCGCGGGGCGTTGGACAAGGGCGGCGCTGAAGCCGTCGGTGGCGTGGTGGTGGTCCGTTACGGCACCAACCCTCTGGCCGCGATCAAGAGCCTCAAGGAGAAGATCGCCGAAGTCAGCGCCGCGTTGCCCAAGCGCACTCTCCCCGACGGCCGCGTCTCACAAGTCACGATCGTGCCCTTCTATGACCGTACCGGCCTGATCCACGAGACCCTGGGCACCCTGGACGACGCGATCTCGGAGGAGATCCTGGTCACGGTGATGGTGGTCATCTTCATGATGATGCACCTCCGTTCCTCGCTCCTGGTCTCGGGGCTGCTGCCGCTGGTGGTGCTCTCCACGTTCGTGTTGATGAAGCTCTTTCACGTGGATGCCAACATCGTGGCCCTGTCGGGGATCGCGATCGCCATCGGCACCATCGTCGACATGGGCATCGTCCTGTCGGAGAACATCCTCTCCTCGCTGCAGAAGGCGCCGCCGGGCGAGAAAGTTCGGGAGACCGTACACCGCGCCACCGTGGAGGTGGGTTCCGCGGTGCTCACCGCGGTCGCGACCACGGTGGTCGGCTTCATGCCCGTGTTCACGATGATCGGCGCCGAGGGCAAGCTCTTCAAACCGCTGGCCTTCACCAAGACCTTCGCCTTGGCGAGTTCGATCGTGGTGGCCCTCCTGATCATCCCCCCCGCCGCGGAATTGCTCTTTCCGGCCCGAGGCGGACGGCTCGGAGCCATCCTGCGCGGTTTCCTGAAGGGAGGCAAGAAACGCAAGAAGAGCTGGGATCTGACCATCAACGGCCTGGCCCTGCTCGGCGTGGGCATCCTGCTCGCCCGTCACTGGGAACCGCTCGGTCCGGAACTGGGAGAGCTGCGCAACTTGATTTTCGTCCTGGGCGCGGTGATCGGCCTGCTGTTCTTCTTCTTCCTGTTCCAGCGCCTCTACCCCCACATCCTGCGCTGGTGCCTGGAGCACAAACTGCTCTTCCTCTCCATCCCGGCCCTGATCATCTTCTTCGGTTTCTCGGCCTGGCTGGGTTTCGCGAAGGTGGCTTCCCCCGTGACTTCCCTGCTCCAGGCGATGGGTGTGAAGCAGAGTACGGTGGAAGGCAGTGCGATCTGGCAACGCGGGAACGCAACCTTCCCCGGGATCGGCAAGGAGTTCATGCCTTCCTTGGATGAGGGCTCCTTCCTCTACATGCCGACCACGATGCCCCACGCATCCATCGGTGAATCCCTCGACGTGCTGGCCCGCATCGATCGAGCCACCGAATCCATTCCCGAGGCTGCCCTCGCGTGCGGCAAGATCGGGCGAGGGGAAAGATCGGAAGAGCAGACGGCGGAACGCCAGACACCTC